>CAXUCT010000017.1:8595-14368 GCA_964249415.1 uncultured Bryobacteraceae bacterium
CGGCTGGAGCAGCGACTGGATTCCACAGTTGCTGCGTTTCCGGAGGATTCGAGGATCGAGCCGGAGGTACTTAAGCTGATCGACAACTCGCCTGTTGCTTCGCTGTCCATCAATTACACGAACCTTGCGGCGGCGCGCGCTAAGCTTACCCTATACCCGGTTATCCAACGATACTCCGCGTACACCCCCTACTTGGACAGACTGAACGCAGCTTGGATCCGCGACAAAGGGCCCAAGTTTCTGGTGTTCGACGGATTGTCAATTGATGGCCGCGATCTGTGGGCAGAGACGCCGGCAATGTGGCTCGAGGTCTACCGATGGTATGACACTCGGCTGCTGGGGCCTCGCAATCTCCTGCTGGAGCGCCGTGCTGGACCGCGCTTCACGTCGCTTGAAACTGTCAGCCGATTTCGCCTGGCCTTTCCCGGTGAACTGCGGCTACCACAATCACGTGAGGATGCTTTTTGGACCTTGCATTGCAATTACAATAGCAGCGGACAGCTTCAGAAGTTGTTCTTCCGCAATCCTGCCGTATTCATCTCAGTTCGCGAAGAGGGCGCAGCCACCCGCTTAGCACGCGTTATTCCCGAGATGCTTGTTTCTCCCGTGCTGGGTAACTACTTGCCCGCCAACTTAACCCAGTTGGCGGCCGTATTTCAAACAGGTGTGGATCGTGGCTATCACGTGAGTCGGATTATGTTCGGGGGATCGGGAGCAGCTTCCTATGCCTCCACTTGCGAAGCTGAGGTCCTGCGAACGGTGCAGTAATTCTGCGTAGGGCGAGATATTCTAGCGAGGTAAGTGTGGCGGGATTTCACCGGGGGGGGGAACTCACGTTAGAAAAGAGAAATCGGCTACATAGGGCTCTGTTCCAGGGAGCGTTCGTCGTCCCATCGGTTTGTCGCGACAGGCCGCTAGGTCTCGGCAACGAGCAAAATCTCATACGCGAGCAGGCCGGGAGCGATTGCCGTAAGACCGCGTAAGAGCCGGCCGGCGAAACGCAGCAACGGATTCGCGGCACGCATCGGAATAATCCGCTCAACGGGGACAACTGTGTAGTGCACTGCCGATATACGGTATCCGTGACGCTCGAGTAAGGCCCGGATGCTGCGTGCCGTGAAGAACCGCAAATGCGACCAGTCAAGGATGCCGCGATCGCTATATTCAAAGCGGCCGAGCAGTACCATCAAGCGCACGGTGAAATTGACGGCATTGGGCACTGAGACGATCAATTTGCCCCGGCTTTCGAGCGCAACCCGGCAATCGTCCAGAAGCTTGCCTGGATTGCGCAGATGCTCGAGAACATCGACCAGGAGAATTCGGTCGAATCGCGCGCTTCCCTTCGTGGCGCTGTCGCCGAGCCCATTTTCGAGATCGGCTGCGACGACGTTGCTGTAGCCTGCATGGAGGGGCACATTTGGAAGTAAATCGACGCCTACAACGTGATTTCCAGCGCGCACGAGTTCTGAACCGAAGGCGCCATCACCGCAGCCCACCTGGAGAACACGTTGATCTCGTCCTACCAGCCGCGCGGCATAAGAGTGGGACGAATAAAGGCTGTGCTTAACTGCGTAAGGAACAAAATACTCTTCGTACTCTGGGTAGGAGCGAACGGCCCTGGAAGTCTCCGTATAGCGGTAGACTGCGCGCAAGATAGCCTTGGCGTATTTGGTGCCGTTGACGTAGCAGATTTCATCACCGTAAAACGTCGGAATGGGGACTTCGAGAATCCGGAAATTTTGGTGGTGGAGCTTGATAATGATTTCCGTGTCGAAGTGAAAATCATCAGTCAGATTGTCGAGCCTGATTTGCGACAGCGCGTGGACGTTATAGGCTCGATAACCGCTATGAAATTCCGTCAAATTGAGGCCGAGCGCACGGTTCTCAAACAGGGTGAGGATGCGGTTACCAAGATATTTATACATCGGCATGCCGCCTTTGAGCGGGCCGCCGAAATCTTTCATCATCCGGGAGCCAAAAACCGCGTCCGCCTCGCCACGAACCAGGGGTGCGTACATGTGAGACAGCAGTTCGGGAGCATACTGCCCGTCGCCGTGCAGCAGAACTACGATGTCGAAGCCTTGCTCGACGAAGTACTGATAGCCCGCCTTTTGATTACCGCCGTAGCCCAGGTTCTTAGGGTGCTTAAGAACGCGCAACTTCGGCAGCTTGGTCATCGCTTGAATCCCGACTGCGAGTTCGTATGTCTCGTCCTGGCTGGCGTCATCAAAGACGACGACCTGCTCTACGTTCTTCCAAACCTCAGGCGTAATGCGTTTAAGAACTTTACTTAACGTAGTGAGCGCGTTATAGGCAACGATGAAGATGCCGATGCGCTTACCGTGGTTAGCGGCCCGTTCCGGAGTCTCTTCGAGCGCATTTTGGCGGAATTGGGGTAACGGCTCAAACGGCAGATGCAGACTTGGCGCGGGTTCCAGCGCGGGTTTCGGAATAGTGGCCATAGCTCCGCCTAGATAGGAGAACAAGTCTTCGACTGATCGTATCACCGGTGGTAACACCAGCCAAATGCCCCCAGAGCATTGGGCCGTACACAATTTCTGCTTGTTTTGACGAAGCGAACGGCGGAAAAGCTACTGACATGAACCGACTTTAAGTTAGCCGGCAATGCTCGAATAAATCAGACCGCCCGTCAACACAATCATCACGATGGCCGTAGACCAGGCGGCGATATTCTGGAATTTATTGTTCTTGAAGCTGCCCATCAGGCGAGGGCGGTTGACCAATAGCAACATGTAAACAAGCACGAAGGGCAGAAGAATCCCGTTGGCGACCTGTGAGAAGAGCATGAACTTCAACAAGGGTAGATGCGGGATGAGCACGACGGCCGCGCCTCCGCCGACCAGGAGCGTATACAGCCAATAGAAGATGGGTGCCTCAGAAAAGCGCTTGTCGATACCCGATTCAAAGCCCAGTCCTTCGCAGATGTTGTAAGAGGTCGCGAGCGGAAGGATGGCGGCCGATAGCATGGACGCGTTAATCAGCCCGATGGCGAAGAGAGTGGATGCAAACTTTCCGGCGAAGGGCTTGAGAGCGACGGCCGCTTGGGCCACATCAGTGATTTCAGGGTGCTTGGAGTGAAAGATAGTAGCGCCGCAGGCGATTACGATGAAGTACGCGATTACGTCCGTAACGATGCAGCCGGCAATAACATCTAGCCGGCACATCCCGTAATGGCGCGCGTCAACCCCCTTTTCCACTACCGCGGCCTGAAGGTAAAACTGCATCCAGGGCGTGATGGTTGTTCCGATCAACCCAACCACCACGACTAAGTACGCGGGACTATAGCTGATGGTAGGGGCGAATGTTTGCTCGATTGCCTGGTGCCAATCAGGCTTGGCGAAAAATGCCGAGATTGGGTAAGCGAAATAGATCAAGGACGCGATGATGAGGATGCGTTCCACGGGCCGATAACTACCACGCACGATGAGAGTCCAAACAATAACGGCTCCTAAGGGCACAACGATATACTTGCTGACGCCGAAAATGCCCATGCCGGAAGCTAAGCCGGCAAACTCGGAGACGATATTAAAGAAATCGGCGACGCCGAGCACGAGCATGGTGAAGAAGGTGGCCCTTAGCCCAAACTCTTCGCGAATCAGATCCGACAAGCCTTTACCTGTGATCGCGCCCATGCGCGCGGCCATTTCCTGCACCACGATGAGTGCAATGGTGGTGGGAATTAGAGTCCAAAGAAGCTGATAGCCGAACTGTGCTCCGGCTTGCGAATAGGTGAGAATGCCGCCGGGATCGTTATCGACGTTGGCGGTGACAAAGCCCGGCCCGAGAACGGCGAGGAACGCCACGAGACGCGAACTGATGAGCGTGAAATAAGATCTCCGGCGAACGGCGGTCTGGATCATGAGCGTCTGCGGGGTAAAGATCTATTCTTGACCACCGGAATTTCAAGATGGTGAGATAAACCCTTACACGCAGGCCGGGCTTCCAACTGGCGCTCGATTCTTGTCCTTAATGAACAGCTTGCGGGGCGAGAACCCCGGCGTCTTTTTTCGTGTACTGGTTGAACCAGTCGATTACTGTGGCGTACCAGAATTGGGTGTTTTGAGGCTTCAAGACCCAGTGACCCTCATCCGGAAATTGCACCAGCTTCGATGGGATCTTCATCTGCTGGAGGGCAGTAAAGAGTTGCTCGCCTTGGCCGACGGGAACACGGTAATCGAGTTCGCCTTGTATCACAAGGGTCGGAGTCTTGAAGTTTTTGACGTATGAACTCGGCGACCACTTCTCATAGAGTGTTGGATTTTGCCACGGGAGGCCGCCGAACTCCCACTTAACGAACCAAAGCTCTTCAGTGGTTCCGGCTTCGCTGGCCAGATCGTATACGCCGTCGTGTGTCACCAGTGCCTTGAAGCGATCGGTATGGCCCAGTATCCAATCAATCATGTAACCGCCGTAAGACGCGCCCGCAGCAACCATTCGATCCTTATCTACATAGAGCAGATTACTAACGTAGTCGACAGCGGCCATGATGTCGTCGTAAGCGCGGCCACCCCAGTCACCGTTGACCGCATCCGTGAAGCTCTGGCCATAGCCGATGGACCCATGGGGGTTCGGCAGAACCACAACGTAACCAGCGCCTGCAAGCACCTGTGCATTCCAGCGATAGCTCCAGCTTTCGCCCCAGTCGCCTTCCGGTCCACCGTGGATGGCAAAGAGCACGGGATATTTGAGGGAGGCGTCGAAGCCGGGTGGTTTCACGATGTAACTGTCGACTTTGGTGCCGTCCTGTGCATCGACAGACACCTTCTCAAAGGGCGTGAGCTGATATTGACTGAGGACGCCATCGTTGAGGTGCGTAAGCGCCACGCCGGTGCCGCCCTTTGAGGTTGCTCTGTTGATCTCAATTGGCTTGGAGCCGCTCTGCTCGGTATAGATCATGGTGTGATCATCACTCGTGAACTGAACGGCGGCGATAGACGTGGGTCCTTGAGCGATGGTTCGGATAGCCCCGCCCGTCGTGCCAATCATGAGCAGTGGCGTCGCGCCGTGATCGTCGACAGTAAAAAAGATTCGCTTGGAATCTGGCGACCAGGTGTACTCTTCTACCCACTTGTCAAGAGAGTCAGTGAGGGTATTGGTGGCTCCGGTTTGGACGTCCATGACAGCAAGCCGCCATTGATCACTTTCGTAGCCGGCGCGAGCTTGCGTGCGATATGCCAGATACTTGCCGTCAGGAGAATAGCGTGGACCTTCATCTGCGCCACCGTTGGCCGTGATGCGCTTGGCTTCGCCTCCCGAAGCGGGAATGGTGAACAGATCGCTGTTGGTGCTGATGGAAAGGTCGGGGTCCGTGTTGGCGACGTAGGTGATTTGAGTGCTGTCTGGAGAAAAGGTGTAGGCGTCAGGCCCTCCGAGCGCAAAGGGAGGCACGTTGAGATTGCCTGGCGTTAGGTCGCGCACTCTGCCGCTGGAATCGAGCATCTGCATCAACAGATGCTGACGGCGCTTAGCCGCGTACTGGGTCCAGTGGCGGTACAGAAGCGAGGTGTAGACGCGGGCGTTCATCTTGCTTGCGTTTTCCTGTAAGAGGCTGGCGCTGTTGCAGGTGGAATCGTACTCGACGCCTGGTGTAGCGTTGGTCGGAGCGCAGGCAGGGTACACATCGCTGGTAAATAAAATCAGCTTGCCGTCCGGCGAAACGGTGACGCCGTTGGCGCCGGTGGAGATATTCGTCACCCCGCGCACGTCGGTTCCGTCGGCTTTCATCGACCAGATTTGCGAACCGTTGCTGCGG
>CAXUCT010000017.1:14378-18459 GCA_964249415.1 uncultured Bryobacteraceae bacterium
AACACGATGCGCTGCGAATCGGGCGTCCAGCGAGGACGCGTATTGGAACTACCATCAGTGGTGACGCGCTGCGGAGTCCCGCCCTCTACTGGAACAACGTAGATTTGAACCGGCTTCGTATTGTTCGCCATGTCGACGGTCCCGACGGTAAAAGCCACAAGTTTCCCGTCTGGCGAGAGCTGCGGGTCATCGATGCGGGCCAGCCGCATCATGGCATCAACGGTAAACGGAGCCTTCGCACAAAAGGCCGGCAAGCCACCGAGCGCGGCGACTAGCGCCCACAGGGCGGCACTTCGCATGACTCTCATCTTAGCGGCGGGTGCTAGGATTTTTGAGAAAAGCGTGCCGAGCCGCAAGATTGAGCAGCAACTCGAATCTCTAACCGCTATCCGAGAGACAGGCGCAACTGAAGCCGCGGTAGCCACTTTGCGGCAGGCATTGAGTGATCGGGTGAACTTAGTCGTGGCGAAGGCGGGCCACCATTGCTTCTCTGTTGAGTGTCTATGCGTTCATTCCCGATCTGTTGACTGCGTCTAATCGGCTGCTTGATAAAGGTGCCGAACGGGATCCCCAGTGCTGGGGAAAAGTGCGCTGGTTAAGGCGTTAAAGGATTTGGGCCGTCGATGCTCTCGCATTACATTGCGATTCGCCTGAAATTCGAGGCTGTATCGAAGAGGCTGCAGGGACTAGGAGCGAGAGATCCATTCAAGAACGGTTCCGCCAGCGATTCCCAGCCGCTTGAGGCGAAACGGCGCAAAGCGCGGCAACTTGCTACGATGGCTAAATAGAGTACGTTTAGAGTCCTTTGCAGCTCAGCTTCCTAGCCGAGCTCGCGATTCAGCACTATCCGTCCATGATCAGACCTTATCGCGGAGTGGCGCCGCGCATTGCGCTCTCAGCTTATATTGACCCCAGCGCTCAGGTGATCGGCGACGTTGCTATTGGCGAACGTTCCAGTGTGTGGCCAAATGTCGCTATTCGCGGCGACGTGAATCACATTCGCATCGGCGATGAGACGAGCATACAGGACAACAGCGTGTTGCATGTGGACCACATGGTTTATCCGTGCATCGTTGGGAATCGTGTGACGGTGGGGCACGGCGTGGTTCTACACGGATGCGAAGTGGAAGATGACGCGCTAATTGGAATCGGCGCAATTGTTCTGAATGGCGCCAAAGTGGGCGCGGGGGCCGTGGTTGCTGCCGGAGCGCTGGTGCCCGAGGGGATGGTGGTGCCGGCGAACATGGTGGTAATGGGCGCGCCTGCGAAGGTGAAGCGCGAAGTGTCGGCCGAAGAGCAGCAGCGGTTCCGGAAGAACTGCGACAACTACGTCAAGATCACCGCCATATATAAGGAAGAGCAGGCTTGATGGAGGGCGGGTCCATTCATAGCATCAGGGGCATGCGTGACATACTGCCTCCTTCGAGCGGGGTGTGGAACGAGGTCGAGGCGGTGACGCGACGTATTTTCGCCCGCTTCAATTACCGTGAAGTCCGCACGCCGATTCTGGAGGAGACGGCGCTATTCGCCCGCGGTGTCGGGGAAGAGACCGATATTGTCAGCAAAGAGATGTACACGTTTGAAGACCGCGATGGCAGTTCAGTAACCCTGCGGCCGGAAAATACGGCGTCGGTCTTGCGCGCTTACATCGAACATCGGCTGGACCAACAACCCGGGCTCCAGAAGCTTTACTACATGGGCCCGATGTTCCGGCGCGAGCGCCCGCAGAAGGGGCGCTTTCGCCAGTTTTATCAGATTGGGGCGGAAGCTATTGGAAGCGATTCGCCCGCAGTGGATGCGGAAGTGATCGAAATGGTAGTCACGATTCTGCGGGAGCTGGGGGTTAGCGGTTTCGAGCTGCTGATTAACTCGGTGGGTTCTAAAGAAACGCGCATGCGATTCAATGAAGCTCTACGCGCGGCCTTAAAAGAAGTTGCCCCGCGGATGTGCGAAGACTGCCGGCGGCGCGCGCAAACAAATCCGCTGCGCGTACTGGATTGCAAGGTGCCGCAAGATCAGCCGCTGATTGAGGAACTGCCATCGATTCTTGATTACCTGGATGAAGCGGACGCGGAGCATTTCCGGCGCATTCGCGAGTATCTTGATGATCGGAAGATCAGTTACACGGTAAAGCCGCGGCTGGTGCGAGGTCTGGATTATTACGCCCGCACAACCTTCGAGATCACGCATGGCGCATTGGGTGCTCAGAACGCAATTCTAGGGGGTGGCCGCTACGACGGCCTGGCGGAGAGCCTAGGATCGAAAGTCACCGCCCCGGGAATTGGCTTCTCCATTGGTGAAGACCGGCTCGTCATGACAGTGGAAGAAGCAAAGACGATGAAGCCTTCTGCGCTGGATGTTTACGTCGCGCCGATGGACGATGCGGCGCTTCGGCACTGCGCCGTATTGGCCGCGGACATCCGAAATTTGGATTTGTCCGTAGAAGTGGGGACGGAACGCAAGTTGAAACGGATGATGGAACTCGCTAATAAACTGCAAGCTGGTTACGTGCTGATTGTGGGTGAGAACGAAATCGCGACGGGTTCGTACGCGTTAAAGGACATGGTCTCGGGGCAACAACAGACGCTGTCACGAGACAAACTGCTGGATGTTTTAGCACTCAGCATCTCCCAAGCGAAATAGGACTGAATGGCTGAAGTGAGATTGGATTTTCTCGGCGACTTGCGCCGAACGCATAGCTGTGGGGAGTTACGCAGCGGCGATGTGGGGATCAAAGCAGTACTGATGGGCTGGGTGCACCGGCGGCGTGACCTGGGCGGGGTAATCTTTATTCATCTCCGCGATCGCGATGGCATTACACAGCTGGTGTTCGATGAGAGTAAGAATCCGGAGGCGCATAGGCGCGCGCAAGAGCTGAGTTCGGAATGGGTGATGGCGGTCGAAGGCGTGGTTGCGCGGCGCAGTTCAGATACTATCAACGCAAACATCTCCACTGGCGAAGTTGAAATAGCAGTCTCCCAAATCTGGATTCTGAATGAATCCCGCACACCGCCCTTTCCGCTTGAGGACAACGTCGATGTGAAAGAAGATATCCGGTTGAAATACCGTTACGTGGATCTGCGGCGCCCGCGCATGCAGCGCAACATTATTATGCGCTCAAAGATCACGTTGGCGATCCGGCAAGCGTTGTACGCGCAAGGGTTTTTAGAAATAGAAACGCCATTCATGACGCGCTCGACGCCGGAAGGAGCGCGCGATTATTTGATTCCCAGCCGCGTGCAGCCGGGTAGCTTTTACGCGTTGCCGCAGTCGCCGCAGATTTTTAAACAGCTTCTGATGGTAGGCGGGTACGATCGTTACTTTCAGATTGTCCGCTGCTTTCGCGACGAAGACTTGCGCGCGGACCGGCAGCCTGAGTTTACGCAAATCGATTTAGAGATGTCGTTCCCGCAGGAGGAGCAGATTTTCCAGGTGATTGAGCCGTTGATTTGGAAGGTCTGCGAAGCGGCCGGCAAGAGCGTGGAAAGACAGATCCCCCGCATCACTCATCTTGAGGCGATGCGCTCCTACGGCAGCGACAAGCCGGATTTGCGCCTGCCGCCGTTTTACTGCGTGGAAGATCTTTTCGCAGGTGCGGGGCTTACGCCAGAAGGGCTGCCTCTGGTTGCGATTTACATCCCCAAAGTGGGCCAGCTCAGCCGGCGCGAACGGGACGAACTCAAGACATTCGGCCAGGAGCGTGGGCTGCGCGTTTACGACGACTTGAAACGGCTGGAGCGCGACTTTGCCGAACCGCTTGCCAAGGTTCGCGAACGAGTAAACCCTGCAACGGACGATCTCATGCTGCTTGCCGGTTGGGGCGGTGAGAAGAAGGGCGTATTGCCGGAGCAAACGGTGCTTCAGGCTTGCGGGCAGCTTCGGCTACACATTGCACAGAAGTACAACGACCGGCACAAGCTACTTGACCCGGAGACGTTCAAGTTTCTTTGGGTGACAAATTTTCCGATGTTCGAGCGCGATGAGGAAGACAACCGTTGGAATGCGGCGCATCATCCGTTTACCTCGGTTCACGACGAAGATTTGGAAAAGCTGACAACGGATCCGGCGCACTGCCGCGCGA
>CAXUCT010000017.1:18469-21923 GCA_964249415.1 uncultured Bryobacteraceae bacterium
GAACGGGGTGGAACTGGGTTCGGGTTCGATTCGTATTCACCGGCGCGATATTCAATCGAAGGTTTTCGCGGCGCTCGGCTTTAGTGAAGAAGAAGCAAGACGCCGCTTTGGATTTCTACTGGAAGCTTTGGAGTATGGCGCACCTCCGCATGGCGGCATCGCATTGGGGCTAGACAGGCTTGTGATGATTCTTGCGGGCGAGCAGTCCATCCGCGAAGTGATTCCGTTCCCCAAGACCGCCAAGGCAGTGGACCTGATGTGCGAAGCGCCGTCGCCAGTGCCGGAGCGGCAGATTCGCGATCTCGGCATACGGCTGATAAGCACGCCTCAGTAAAGCGGCGAAATCGATCATACTAGTTGTAGATGGCTGCCGGCACGCAGATTTCGGTAGAAGAGTACCTTAGAACTGTGTATCGCCCGGATTGCGATTATGTGGATGGAGTAGTCCGGGAGCGCAATTTGGGAGAGCGAGACCATAGCGCTATTCAGGGTAATTTGATAGCGTTTTTCCGCAGTTGTTCGCGGCAGACGGGGATTAAAGCTTGGCCTGAATGGCGATTCCAAGTAAAGCCGACTCGGTTCCGCGTTCCAGATGTGATCGTTACACGCGGGACTCCTGATGAGCAGATACTTACTACAGCGCCGCTCCTGTGCATCGAAATTCTCTCTCCCGAAGATACTTTTTCGCGCTTAAATCAGCGGATCCAAGACTATCTAGATTTCGGCGTACCGGTTGTGTGGGTGGTTGATCCGGCTGAGCGCCGCGTTTGGATCTATCGAAGAGATGGAATGCGGGGAGTTGAGGGGGCGTCAGTAAAGCTCGAAGGTACAGATATCGAAGTTCCCTTCGCCGAAATCTTCGATTAGACAATCCGGAAGCTCTGCGCTCCTGGTATCAACAACATCCGGGATTGTTTCGCGGTCGGATGAAGGAGCGGTGTTTACCGGCGCAGGCCAGACGATCCATTGCGCGAAGACTTCACGGGTTGGTCAATTCTTCAGCTCCGACGAACTACTTAGAGCCGAGCAACGCGGGTTTCATGCTGAACTACATCGTTGAAGATTTAGACGAGCGGACCGAAGAGTACGATTACGGTAAGTTCGGCTGGCTTGCCGATCCAGAGGCAACCCGATTGAGTTGTGGGAACTGAAGTCCACTCCGGCAGCACGTAAAGCAGAGTAGGCACTACGTAAAGCCGGTGTGGGCTATGGGAGACTGACACCAGACGCGAGTGCCTGCAAAGACATCCCAGTCGTCCTCACCTGCCGCTTTCCGGTACCCTAACTTCCGCCATTACGCGATGGCGAGATTCCTGAGCACGATCTCTTCCGAGATGCAATCGGTGGCCGTGGGGTGGCAGATTTACGAGCTGACCCATCGTCCACTCGATCTGGGCTTGGTGGGTCTGGCGCAATTCCTGCCCGGAATTTGCCTCTTCTTGCTGGCGGGACACACGGCGGACCGTGTTGCCCGATTGAGAATTCTACAGACTTGCTATTTCGCATTTTCCGGTTGCTCCGTTTTGCTGCTGGTTTTCACGCTGAAAGGTTTAGCAACACCCGCCCCTATTTACGCAGTGCTGTTGTTAAATGGCACGGTTCGCGCGTTCAATGCACCGGCGAGCCAGGCGATTGTGCCATCGCTGGTTCCAGCGGATGATTTCCCCAATGCGGTGGCTTGGAGCTCTTCGGTATTTCAGATTTCGGCAATTGCGGGACCGATGATCGGCGGCCTCGTGTACGGAGTAACCGGAAAACCGGCGCTCGTTTACGTTTGTGCGGCAGCGGCCTACTTCACCGGCTCGGTACTGCTGAGCCGCATTCGTCCGCAGGCTGTGGAGCGCCGGGTGGGTGGTGGGTCGGTGCGGGTGGTATTGGAAGGACTGCAGTTTATCGGGCGCAACCAGCTCATCCTTGGCGCCATTTCGCTCGACCTGTTCGCAGTCCTGCTTGGTGGCGCAGTGGCGCTTCTGCCTGTCTATGCGCGCGAAGTTTTGCGGGTGGGTGCAACGGGCTTGGGCGTCCTGCGTAGCGCACCGGGTGTCGGCGCGGTGATGATGGGCATCGTGATTGTCCATTGGCCGCTGCAAAGGCGCGCGGGCCTAGTGATGCTGTGGTGCGTGTTTGCTTTCGGAGTTTTCACGATAATCTTCGGGTGGTCACACAATGTGGCGCTCTCGGTCACCATGCTGCTTCTTATCGGTGCGTCGGATACAGTCAGCGTGATTGTGAGGCACACAATCATTCAGCTTTCGACGCCGGATGAGATGCGAGGTCGCGTGAGCGCGGTCAACACGGTTTTCATTGGTGCGTCTAATGAAGTGGGCCAGTTTGAGTCCGGGATCACGGCGCAATGGTTGGACGTGTCGCCAGCGGTGATTCTGGGTGGAGTGGGCACGATCGTCATCGTTGTCATGTGGGCTTGGCTGTTTCCGCGACTGCGCAGACTGAACCGCCTAGTCCCGGAAGAGTTGCGCTACTAGGACAGCGCGTGCCGAAGTTTACGCTTGCCACACAACACGTGGATGGCCTGCATCAAGAAGCTGGCCGCGATGCGGTACTGGAACTCCATGGAAGTATTTGGAAGCTTCGATGCACTCGCTGCGCTAAGGAATGGGCGAAACGCAAGGTTCCGCTGGCGGCGAGATTCTGCCGAGGATCGTGTGCTTATGAAGAGCGCTGATGCCTGTTAACCTTTTGTTTCATGCGCAGTAATCTCTTTTCATGCGTTCTTCGCATTTGCGTTTTGGTTGCGCTGTGCATTCCTTCTTCTGTTGCCCGAAGGGCAGTAGACGTAAACACTCTTCCGAAGCCTACGGGTTACGTCAGCGATTTGGCGCAAGTAGTCAGCGCGGCTGACAAAGAACAGCTAGAGGCTTTCTGTACGCGGGTAGAGCAAGAGCTTGGGGTGCAGCTCGCTCTGGTCACGATCGACAGCTTGGATAGCCGTCCTATTCGCGATTTCGCTCTCGACCTTTTCCGCAAGTGGGGGGTGGGCGATCGAAAGACGAATCAGGGTGTTCTTCTTCTGCTGGCAGTGAAAGATCGTCAGAGTGACATTGAAACCGGACGCGGCATTGAACCTTATCTGACCGATGGTTTCTCCGGCAGTATTTTGCGATCTATGCGTCCGCAACTCGGAGGCGGAGAATACGGCGGGGCACTAGGTACAGCTGCCCATTCGATGGCGGATCAGATCGCTCAGGGTAAAGGGATCAGCTTCGCCAACAATAACTACGACAACTCGCTGCAACCTCAGCAAACCGCGCAGCGCACCAACAGTCAGGGAGGGGGCGGCATTCCCGGATTCCTGATCCTTCTCGGAATTTTCGTCGTGATCTGGCTGATTGGGCGAGGTGGTCGGCGCGGTGGAGGCGGTGGTGGATTTTGGAGCGGTGTATTGCTAGGCAATCTGCTGAGCGGGGGCACCCGGGGATACGGGGGAGGCGGAGCC
>CAXUCT010000018.1:0-9712 GCA_964249415.1 uncultured Bryobacteraceae bacterium
CTCCAAGTCATCGAACGCGAAGAAGCCTCAGGCACCGGCCACATCGGCCCTATTTACACCACCTAGCAGCAGGGTCGAAAACTCAAAACTCCACCACCGCCATGGCGCCATCCGTTTGCAGCCGGTCACCGGTGGCATTCGTCGCTTCTTGTGGCAGCTCCGTTCGCTCCACCAGCGCCACGCCTCGGGCGCGTCCCGTGAACAGAAGATCATTCACAACTTTGGCTCGCTCTAAATCGATATGCGGATCAATGCCGTGAGTAAAATTCCGGCTCACCTGCGAGAACGTGATGCCGGTATCGTGCGTCGCCGCCGCCACCCACACCGGCTTGCCACGGAACATCTGCGGCCGTTGCCAAATGCGAATGTGATGACGCATCGCGAACGTATCATTCTGCTTCTGCAGCGCAATGTCGGGCGGCCTGCCGTCCAAAAAAAGAATGGACATAGGCGCTTCGCTATAACCCCGGTCTTCAATCAACGCCCGCGCCGTTTCCATCTTCGACGACCGGCTCAGTGCCTCCGCCGGAACCCATCCCGCTTCCCGGAACGCAGCTTCTATCTGTTCCGCAGTTCCAATCAGCATCACGTTCGTCAGGTCCGACGGCTTCGGAGGGTTCTGCGCCACTGTGCGGAACGGTTCGGCATTCACCAGCGAAACCAATGCGTCAGCCGGCGCAATCGCCGCTGGAAGGCCGCCCGTCCCCGCGCCATTCCATTCCAGCGGCCGCGTCAACTTAACCGTCAGTTCTACACCCGGCTTGTAATCTATCGAAGCGTCCACCTGCTTCACCAACGCACCCTTCACGCCCGTAAGAATCTGCGCGAACTGCTCATATTGCGAAGCCAGCTTATTGATCCCTTTATCGATCTGCGCTTCGAACGTCTTCGATTGCGCGATCCCCGTAATCAAACCGCTGCCGTCAACCGACTCCCGCGCGTTATCCACTCCTTCCACCTCGCAGATGAGCGGCTTTGGGCGTTGACCCGCCCCCTGAATGCGCGTAAACTGCAACCGCAAAGTTGCCGGCTGCTCAGCCGTCCCTTCGCTGGCCGCTCGATACGCGCTCGCATCCGCCGTGTTCCCCAGCACGCGTGTACCCGCCGCAACGGCAGGCGCTCCGTTCACGAACACGGGCGCAAGTACCACCGCCGAAACCGGCGTCCCAGACGCTTTCTCGCTGCTTGCTTCTGTCGTCAACCTGAGCTGGATCTCGGTCCCCGCCGGCACAGTCGCGCCCCGCGCAGTCATCATCAAAAGGCAAAAAGTAAGGAGATTGAGCTTCATCGTGCAAAGGGAAATGGCTGTAATCTAGCCGGTTATAATCAGATCGTGCTACGTCCGTCAGCCCTGCTTCTGGTCGTGGCTTTTATTTTCGCAGGCTGTGGCAATCGGATCAAAAATAAAGAAAAGGTCCAAGAAGCGATCATAAGCCGCCTGCAAACTAGGTCCGGTTTCGATCTGAACTCGCTCGATATCAATACCACCTCTGTCACCTTCGATAAAAATAGAGCCTACGCGACGGTGGCGTTCCACCCCAAGGGCGATACCAGCATCAATGGCGGCATGACCATGAACTACACACTAGAAGCCCGTGACGGGAAATGGGTCGTCTTGAACGTGGGCAACTCCGCAGGCCATGCTTCGGTGGGCGTTGGTCCTATGGGCAATAGCTCTGCATCCGGCCCCGCCCTGCCTCCCGGTCACCCCTCCGTCGATGGCTCTCTGAATCCTCAAGCTGCTCAGCCGTCAGGGCACGGGGACACCGGACAAACACAATGAAAACGGTCGCAGTTCTAGGAGGCGGGCCAGCCGGAGCTTCCGCCGCGGAAAGATTGGCCGGCGCCGGCCTCCGTACCATCGTCCTCGATGAAAAACTCGCTTGGGAAAAGCCCTGCGGCGGCGGTATCACCTACAAGGCCTATTCTCAATATTCGTATTTGCTTGAGAACGACACGCCCAAAAAATTCGTTACCGACACGCTAATCGCCGCCCCTAAATCCGGCTCCGTCAACCTGGCGTTGTCCCAGCCGCTACTCATCTACTCACGCACCGATCTCAACGCCATGCTGTTGCGCCGCGCCGAAGCCGCAGGCGCCGAGATCGAGAAAACGCGCGTCATGGGCTTGGATCGCACTTCCTCCGGCTGGAATATCCGTACTCGCTCCGGCACCATTGCCGCTGACTACTGCGTTATTGCCACCGGCGCCCGTAACCCCCTGCGGCACGTCGGAACACAGTTCAATGCGCAAGACACCATGACCGCTCTCGGTTACTTCGTCCCTAGCGATCAGGCGCACATCGACATTCAATTCCTGCCCAATCTCGAAGGCTACATCTGGGTCTTCCCGCGCGCCGGACATCTCTCCGTCGGCATCGGCGGCAAGGGTGAATCCGCCCAATGCCTGCGCGCCCGCCTCGAACGTTACATGGACGAAAAGGGCATCTCCCGCAACGGAGCCCAGTTCTTCGCGCACATGTTACCCTCCCTCAACTCGCACGGCTGGCGCAACAACCGTCTAGCCGGCGATCGCTGGATCGCAGTCGGCGATGCGGGCGGCTTAGTCGATCCCATCACCGGCGAAGGTCTCTACTACGCTGTTCGCTCCGGCGATCTGGCCAGCCGATTCCTTCTGAGCGAGCACGAGAAGACCGCCGACGGCTACTGTCAGCTCATTTCTCACGACTTCGGTCTCGATCTTACCTATGGCGCTGGTCTCGCCAATCGCCTCTTCAACGGCGCTGTCTTCTTCGGCGCTGTCCCCACTCGCATGATTGACTTCATGAAGCGTAGTCCCAAATTCTGCGAGATCATGCAAGATCTATTCGCCGGCACTCAGCCCTATCTCGAGCTGAAAAACCGCCTGCTCCGCAACGTCAATACCACCCTGCACGAGATCTTCATGAGCTTCCTGTTCCGCAAGCTGGTCCTCGGCCAAACGCGCGTATGAACGTCCGGCAGTCGGAAGTCCTCTTCGCCCGCGCTCAGCGCTACATCCCGGGCGGTGTCAACTCCCCCGTCCGTGCGTTTCGTGGCGTCGGCGGCACGCCCCGCTTCATCGCTCGTGGCGACGGCGCCCACATGTTCGACGTCGATGGCAACGAATACATCGACTACATCTGCTCCTGGGGTCCCCTTTTATTTGGCCATCGCCCCAAGCCCGTCCTCGATGCCATTGCGGCCGTCCTCGAACTCGGCACCAGCTTCGGTGCTCCCACCGGCCGCGAAGTCGAACTCGCCGAGCTGATTATTGATGCGGTACCGTCCGTCGAAATGGTGCGCCTGGTCAACTCCGGTACCGAAGCCTGCATGAGCGCTCTCCGGCTCGCGCGCGGCTTTACCGGCCGCGATCTCACAGTCAAATTTGAAGGTTGTTATCACGGCCATGTCGATTCACTGCTCGTCAAAGCCGGTTCTGGTCTCGCCACTCTCAGCCTGCCCGATACCGCCGGTATTCCGAAGGCTTTCTCCGACACCACCGTCGCGCTGCCCTTCAACGATCTCGACGCCGTTGAAGCCACCTTCCGCGATCGGGGAGACGGAGTCGCCGCCGTCATCGTCGAGCCCGTCGCCGGAAACATGGGCTGCATTCCGCCCGCGCCTGGTTTTCTCCAAGGGCTGCGCCGCCTCACCCAACAATACGGGGCGCTGCTCATCTTTGATGAAGTGATGACCGGCTTTCGCCTAAGTCGTGGCGGCGCCCAGCAGCTCTACGGCGTCATGCCCGATCTCACCACGCTCGGCAAAATCATCGGTGGCGGCCTGCCCATCGCTGCCTATGGCGGCCGCGCGGACATCATGAACAAAGTCGCCCCCGCCGGTCCCGTCTATCAGGCTGGCACTCTCTCCGGCAATCCACTCGCAGTCAGCGCCGGTATCGCCATGCTCACCTACCTCGAAGCGCATCCTGAAACCTACGACACGCTCGAGACCCGCGCGGCTGAATTGGTCAGGCATATTCCCGAGGGCATCTGCGTCAACCGCGTCGGCTCCATGTTCACCCTCTTCTTCCAAAACGGACCCGTCCGCAACTACGGAGACGCCAAACGCTCCGACACCGCTGCCTTCGGCCGCTTCTTCCATCACCTTCTCGAAAGCGGTGTCTTCTTCCCGCCCTCGCAATTTGAGGCCGGCTTCGTCTCCGCAGCCCACACTCCGCAGGACATCGCGTCTACCACCCACGCCATCTCCAGCTTTCTCGTCCCAGCCTGATCGAAGATGGCAAGCGCCGGCAAACGCGTTCTCGTTACGGGCGCGGCGAAGCGCATCGGCCGCGCCATAGCCATCGAGCTTTCCCGCCGTGGTTTTCAGGTTGCCATTCACTTCGGCACCTCGCGTGCCGAAGCCGAATCCGTCTCGCGCGAATGCGGCGGCGCACCCATCTTTCAAGCCGACCTGTCCAGCGTCCCCGAGATCGGCCGCCTTTTCCAGAACGTCCGCACCGAATTCGGTCCCCTCGATTGTCTGGTCAACAACGCCGCCCGCTTCACCCGTATCAATCCCCTGGACATCACCGAAGCCGACTGGGACTTCATTCACAACGTCAACTTAAAAGGCGTATTCTTTTGTTGCCAGGAATTTGCGCGCCAACTGCAAGCTCCCGCCGCGGGCCGTATTGTTAACATCAGCTCGCTCGGTGGCATTCGCCCCTGGGCCGAACACGCGCACTATTGTGCCTCGAAAGCGGGCGTAATTATGCTGACCAAATCTCTGGCAAAAGCCTTCGCTCCCCAAATCACCGTCAACTCCGTTGCCCCCGGTGTCATCTCTTTTAACGACGTCGACGAGCGTACACAGAAAATGATCGACGCCACTCCCATGCGCAGGTCCGGCAACCCCGGAGAAATCGCCGAAGCAGTCCACTTCTTCCTCACCGCGCCCGATTTCATCACCGGCCAAACACTCGCCGTAGACGGAGGGCTCAATGACAGGTGACAGATTAGCCTGACGCTAGCTGTAGCTATGGCATAAATTGACAAGAATTGATAAAATTGGTTACTTAAGTGTGGAAGCAACTGCCCATGCAGACCATGAACATCTCTCTTCCGGACCCTCTGAAACAGTATGTAGATGAACAGGTAAGCGCGGGGGGCTACAGCAGCGTTAGCGAATATGTCCGCGAACTGTTGCGTATCGATCAAAAACGCAAAGCCAAGGAAAACCTCGAACAAACTTTACTTGCAGCTCTGAAAGAAGGCGAGCCCGAGGAGATTACGCCTGAATGGTGGGCGTCATTGCGGGACGAAGCCGCGAAGCGAGCCAAGGCGCGCAAGTCAAAGGATTCCTAAAGTTGCCGCGCGTGCTTGTACGGGCCCGTGCCCGTCGGGACATTTTGCGCAGTGCCGAATATTTGGAAGAGGAGGGCGGGGAACCACTCGCCCAGCGCTTTATCAATGCTGTGAGGGACACATTTGACGCTTTAGCAGGCGTACCCAATGCAGGCGTCGCTTGCAAGTTCAGCTGGCCCGCGTTACAGCGCGTAAGGCGCTGGCCCGTCAAGGGCTTCGAGAACTGGCTGGTCTTTTATCTGCCCAAAGGTGACGGCGTTGAAATACTGCATGTCATCCACGGCGCACGTGACATCGAATCACTACTAAATGCTTGAGACCTTACGAGCATATTAGGCAGTCTCATGCACCACCTCCCGCGGGTTCTTATCCTCCCGCAAAGCCACAAACTTCGAATGCCGCAGGTGATTCGCGGAAGTCCATTCGGTGAACTCCACCTGCGCCACCACCTCCGGCCGAAGCCAACGATACTTCTTCATCGCTTCCGCCGTCAACGCCTCCCCACGCCGCGCATTTTTCGGTTCCGGCAGATTATCGAACGGGCAAGTCTTCGTCTCGTACTGCTTGACCCGTTCGAATATCTCGTCCTTCATAGCGGGCGTAAATCCGTTCTTGATCTTCGCGATAAAGATCAACCGTTCGGTATCGTAGTAACCAACCGCCAGGTTGTCAAAATGATTTTTACCCGACGGCTTATACCCGCCTATGACAACCTCCTGGCCTTGGTTGACCTTGTACTTCACCCAGCGGCCGCTTCTCTCGCCGGCTTCGTACCTGCTATCGGTTCGTTTCGCAATGATGCCTTCGAGCCCTTGCTCTCGCACCGCCCCGATCAGATCCTCGGCCGATGCCTTCAGAACTGCTGAGACGCGAATCGGATCGCCCGCGCTCTTCAGGACCTCAGTTAGCAACTCGCGCCGCCGTTTCTGCGGAAGGCTCGTCAGGTCCCTCTCGCGATACGCGAGCAGGTCGAACGCGTAATAGAGCAGAAGTTGGTTCTTGCTCAAGTGCTGCAGCCGATTGAACGACGGCCGCCCATCCGTGTCGAGCGCCACCACTTCGCCGTCGAGGATCATTCCATCCTCCAGCGTGTTCAATGCTTCCGCGACGCGGGCGAATTTCGTGTTCAACGAATTGTTCCGTCGCGACAGCAACCGCGCCGCGCCGCGCTGCTTGATCGCTAGCGCTCGATAGCCATCCAGCTTTACCTCGTACTCCCAGTCCTCCCCTTCAGGCAACTGGCCCACCAGCTGGCACTGCATCGGCTCAATGAATGTCATAGCGCTAGGTGGAAGCGCGTCAAGCTCTATGCCTCCGGGCTTTAGCTTAGACTTAGCGCCCATCTTCAGCGACTTGGGTAATCGCTGCTTCAGCGTGAGAACCGGCGCAAACAAGTCGCCTACGTTAGCCAACCGCTCCAACGCCGCTTCCGGCTCAAAGCGCAGCCCATCCGCCGTGCGGCGCGCCAAAGCGGCCTCAAGTTCCTCCCAACGAACCGGCAGCGAGACAAATGGCCGATCCTGCTTCGCCCGCAGCGAGTACACGCCCACCGTGGTCTTGAAATCTGAGTTCTGGCTCCAGTCGATAAAAACCTTGTTCGCTCGCTCCCGCTTTGCCATCTCCGCTATCGTCAACTGCGGGTGCCCATTTGTCAGCAGCTGGGCCATTCCACGCGCGAAGGGCTGCGTCGCCGCGTAGCTGACCGGCGAGTTCAACGGAACGTAAATTTGAAGTCCTTTCGATCCAGAAACTTTCGGAAACGCTTCCAGGCCAAAACGCGCCAGAACATCCTTTAATAACAACGCCACTTCGGCGCATGTCAGCACGTCCGTCCCTTCACCTGGGTCTAGATCGAACACCACCGAATTCGGCTGTTGAATCTCAGGAGCACGATGCAGAAACGGATGCAATTCCAAACTCGCCACATTGGCGCACCAAACCGACGTCGCCAGGTCATTGATCAGAATGTATCGAATGTCTGTTCCGCCCGCTCGCCGCGGCACCGGAAAGGTCTCCACCCACTCCGGGGTGTATTTCGGTGCCTGCTTTTCGTAAAAAGCGTACCCGCGAACTCCGTCCGGAAAACGCTTCAGCGTCACCGGCCGGTTTCGGAAATGCGGAAGCAGATATTGCGAGACGCGAATGTAGTAGTCAATAACTTGAGCTTTGGTGAACCCGTTTTCCGGGTACAGAACCTTATCCAGATTTGTTACCGGAACCTCATGCCCATCAATTTGCAGCCGGTCTGTCTTACCGGCGCTCTTCTTCGCCACGCTGTGTGCGACGCCACTCCTCAGTGGCTGTTACATAGTCCGTCCATGGAAGAACGCATCCTGTTGATGAACGATCGAGGGCGGGCTGCTAAACACAATCGATACCGTGTCGAAGCGGACCTGCTTCCATTCGATTCCAGCGCGGGTGGCAAAAGCCCGCGCCGCGCGTACAATATGCCTCTGCTTCTCCGTATCAATCGCCCGGTCGGGGCTGCCATGCTCTGCTGAATTTCGTGACTTCACTTCCACGAACACTACCGTGCCGCCGTCCCGCGCCACAATATCGATTTCGGAGTCGCCGCCGCCCGGCCGGTAGTTGCGCGACAGAATCGTCATTCCTTTGCTGCGCAAATAGCGATGCGCCAGATCTTCGCCGCGCCGGCCTAAAGCCGCATCCGGAGTAAGCGTCTTCGCGTGCCGGCGCTGCCGGGCCGCGTCGCTCAGCTTCCACAGCAACTGCCGTGGCGCGATGGACCAACTGGGTTCTTTACCGCTTCGAGCTGCCATTCGATGACCTTGCCTCGCACGAGATAGCACAGGTAGAACTCCCAAAAACGGCGAAACCGCTTGGAGCCGTTTACCAGAGCTTCAAACCCGAGGTATCTCCACAAAGCAAGTAACTTGACACGCGTCGAAATCTCACGGAAGCGGGCTTCAGAATAGTAGCCGAATCCACCGTTGTCTTCGCCGAAATAGCGCAAGGAGAAGCTATTCAGGTGCCAGCGATGAGTGGGATCGCAAAACGAACTGAAATCCGTATAGTGCGGCGTCACGATGAGCGCCCGTCCGCCGGGCCCCAGCAGCCGGTGGAACTCTTCCATCGTGCGGATCACGTCCGCCACATGCTCAATCACATGGATCGCGCGCACTTCGCGAAATGCGCCGTCCCGGAAAGGAAAAGGAAAGTGATCCAGGTCCGCAATCACATCGGCGCTGGTGTGAGGATTGCGGTCTAGGCCAACCGAGCCCGGGTACTTCTTAATGCCGCAACCAACATCTAATACTCCTCCAGAGCCCGCAGACACTGCTCCAGTGTATCGACCGCGAACTCCGCCTGATCTCGCGTGCTCACCAGCGGCGGGCACAGGCGCAGGCTGTTCGGTCCGCACCCCAGCGTCAGCAGACCGCGCTCAAAGGCCAGCATCTCCAACCGGTCCCGCAGATCGGGCGCGCGCTCCTTAGTTTCCTGGTCGCGAACCATCTCCACCCCGATCATCAGCCCCAATCCACGCACTTCACCCACATATTTGAACCGTTGCGGCCAGTCCCGCATGCGATCCATCAAGTAGCCGCCCATCTTGGCCGCATTCGCCATCAGGCTCTCTTCTAAAAGTTCAATCGTGGTCAGGGAGGCGGCGATCGAAACTGGAATTCCCCCAAATGTCGAGGCGTGCGCTCCCGGCCCCCAGTTCATCACCTCAGCTCGCGCCACCGTCGCGGCCAGCGGCATGCCGCTCGCGATGCCCTTGGCTAGTGTCACGATGTCGGGCGTTACGCCGAAATGTTCCGATGCGAACATCCGGCCCGTCCGTCCCATCCCGCACTGAATTTCGTCGTGGATCAGCAGAATGCCGTACTGATCCGCAATCCGTCGTAGCTCTTCATGAAACTTGGCCGGTGGCACCAGATATCCGCCTTCCCCCTGGATCGGCTCCACCACTATGGCTGCCACTTCGTCGGAAGGGAGAATGGTCTTGAACAGCCGCTCTTCGATCTCCTTCACGCAATCCGTGGCGCACGTCTCCGGCTGTTTGCCATAAGGGCAGCGGTAGCAGTATGGGTACGGAACGTGAAAAACAGGCAGCGTCGGATGAAAGCGGCGCCGCTGCACCACTTTGCTGCCCGTCAGCGAAAGCGCGCCCATGGTGCGCCCATGAAAGCCGCCGAAGAACGCGATGAACTTGTCGCGGCCGGAGTGATAGCGCGCCATCTTGAGCGCCGCCTCTACCGCTTCCGCGCCCGAGTTTCCGAAGTACACGCGCTTGGCTGCCTCACCCGGAGCAAGCGCCGCCAGCTTCTCCGCCAGCCGCACCATGCCTTCGTAATAGAAGTCTGTTCCGGACATGTGGATGAACTCAGAGGCCTGGCGCTGAATGGCTTCCACTACGCGTGGGTGCGCATGGCCGGAAGCAAAAACAGCAATGCCGGC
>CAXUCT010000018.1:9722-10408 GCA_964249415.1 uncultured Bryobacteraceae bacterium
GCTTGAATCGCTTTCACGACAGCCGGGTGCGCGTGCCCCGCCGCCACCACCGCGATCCCGGCGTTGAAGTCCAGAAAGCGATTGCCGTCCACGTCTTCCACCATCGCGCCCTCGCCGCGCTTCATCACCAGCGGATAACAGCGCGTGTAGGAGGGCGAAAGAACCGCTTGGTCGCGCTCAATAATCGCCTGCGCCTTCGGCCCCGGCAGCTCAGTCACAAACTCAGGCAAATCTTCTCTGAGCGCCGGACGGGCAGTAATCTGCGTCTCCATACTAAACTCCTCGGTTGTTGAACGACAATTCTGACTGGGAAGCGGGGCAAGCGAAGACAACGGCTAGTCGGAGCCGAAAAGGGAAGGACGCGTGCTGGCAGGAATCGCCATACATTTACTCTAATCCAGAAGTGGCGCGGTGAATAATAACTCTCTCCGGCCAGGCGTACACCCCACCGCTACAATTAAGGTCAATGCCTGAGGAACAAACATCCTCCCCCACTTTCGAGGCCAGCTTGGAAGAACTGGAGCGCATTGTGAAAGAGCTGGAGAAGGGCGACCTGCCTCTAGAGCAAAGCTTGGCGCTTTTTGAGAACGGAATGCGCCTCAGTGCCGACTGTAAGCGGCAGCTCGAGGAAGCTGAATCGCGCGTGGAAATTTTGATGAAGAAAGGCGCCGACGTCGTCCCAGTCC
>CAXUCT010000018.1:10418-11921 GCA_964249415.1 uncultured Bryobacteraceae bacterium
GTCCCTTTTAGTCCAGACAAACCAGTGAAATGATACAAGTGCACGGAGGAACTTTGCAGGAGTACCTGGCTGAACAGGTGCAAGCTGTCGATCGCGTACTAGGGCAGTGGGTGCCGGACGAAACCGTCGAACCCACTTCCATTCATCTCGCCATGCGTTACAGCCTGTTTGCCGGCGGTAAGCGCATTCGCCCCATCCTCGCTATCGCTGCGGCGCGCGCCATCTCCGATGCCCCGAACGGCGTTCAGAATGCCGCCGCCACTCTGGAACTGATCCACACATACTCCCTGATTCACGATGACCTGCCCGCGCTCGATAACGACGACCTCCGCCGTGGCCGTCCCACTTGCCATAAAGTCTTCGGAGACGCCATGGCGATTCTCGCCGGTGACGCTCTGCTCACGCTCGCCTTCGAAGTGCTCAGCCGCCTGAAACACATCGACGCAGAAAGTAAGATCCGCCTGGTAGAAGAGCTTTCGCGCGCCGCCGGCACGGTAGGCGGAATGATCGCGGGGCAGGTGAATGATCTGGAAGGCGAGCGACAAACTCCCACTGCCCTCTTGCTCGAATCCATTCATAAAGCCAAAACCGGCGCGCTCCTTCGAGCAAGCGTTCGCATGGGCGGCATCTATGCGGGTGCCACTGAAGACGAGTTGGCTGCGCTGTCGGAATACGGCGAGCACATCGGATTGGCCTTCCAGATCATCGATGACGTGCTGGATGTCGAGGAGTCCTCTGAAGCGCTCGGGAAAACTGCGGGCAAAGATCAGGCCCAGCAAAAAATCACCTTTCCTGCCGTCTACGGCCTAGAGCAATCACGCGAGATGGCCGAAAGAGAGCGACTGGCCGCCCACTCGGCGCTTCGCGTTCTAGGCGACCGTGCCGAGCGGCTGCACGGCATTGCCGACTTTATCGTGCAACGAAAAGCCTGAGAGATCAAGCTTGTCAGATAAACGCTTTGATGGACCGTCCACCGGGCAAGAAGCAGCGTCTGGATGTCGCCGTGTTCGAGCGGCAGCTAGCGGATTCGCGCGAAAAAGCGCAAGCCTTGATCCTCGCCGGCAAAGTGACGGTCAACGGCCAGAGGGCCGGCAAGCCCGGCCACCCGGTAGACAGCGAATCCCGCATCGAAGTGGAGCAGCCGCTGCGGTATGTCAGCCGGGGCGGATGGAAGCTCGAAGCGGCCCTCCGGCACTTCGGCGTTCCCGTGAATGATCGCGTCTGTCTCGATATCGGAACCTCTACCGGCGGCTTCACCGATTGTCTTTTGCAGAACGGTGCAAAACGCGTGCACGCCGTCGACACTGGCGCGGGTCAAATTGATTGGAGGCTTCGAAACGACTCTCGCGTTATTCTGCATGAGCGCTTTAACGCACGCTATCTCAACTTCGATGAGATCGGTGAGTTGGCTGACGTGATTGTCTGCGACGTGAGCTTTATCTCACTCACGCTGCTGGCCTCTCCCTAAGCTGCCTTGCTAGCTAAAGGCGGCGATTGGATCGT
>CAXUCT010000018.1:11931-21870 GCA_964249415.1 uncultured Bryobacteraceae bacterium
CGTGCGTGATCCCGCTGCGCATGGGATGGCCTGCAACAAAGTCTCCGGTGCTCTCCGGGCGCTCGGCTTTTCAACTGAAGTGATCGATAGCCCTATCTTGGGCGCGGAAGGGAATCGCGAGTTCCTGCTTCATGCCCGCGCCACGCTATAGTCAATAAACTAAGCTTTGCAGCCCACCGCCACAATCCGCGAAAACACCACCGTGGGCATCATTTCCAAGCCCAAGATTGCCCAGGCGGCAGATATCGTTTGCGGCCTTCTCGCGTGGCTCGGCGCGCATGGCATTCGATACCGCTGCGATCGGCAAACCGCTGAGTACGCCAACCTCGATCAGTTCTTTTCGAGAGAAGAATTGCCGGACGGGACCGATCTCGTGATCGTTCTAGGAGGAGATGGAACGTTGCTGTCTGCCGCGCGAGTTGTTGGCGGACGCAATATCCCTCTATTTGCCGTCAACCTTGGACACCTCGGATTTCTGACGGCGATTCCTTTGGAAGATCTCTTCCCCGAGCTGGAGCGTGCCCTGCGCGGCGAGCACCGCATCGGCCGTCGGCGCATGGTCGAGTGCGAGTTGGTTCGCGACGGCCACATCATTGCCACATACTCGGCTCTCAATGATGTAGTCATCACGAAATCAGAACTGGCCCGTATGATCGATCTCGACACCCACGTCGACGATCATTTTGTAGCTGCTTACAAGGCCGACGGCCTCATCATCGCCACACCCACCGGCTCCACCGCCTATTCGTTGTCAGCCGGTGGTCCGGTTATCTTTCCTTCAGTCGCCGCCTTTTGCATCACACCCATCTGTCCGCACATGCTGACCAATCGTCCCGTCATTGTGCCGGACACCAGCATCATCAAAATCTTGAGTCACAGTGTCGACGGTACTTATCTCACAATCGACGGCCAAGTAGGCGAACCGCTCGCGAAGGGAGACCGCATTGTCTGCCGGTCTTCTCCAAAAACCATTCAATTGATTCGTCCCCCCAAGATGCTCTTCTTCGATGTCTTGCGGGAGAAGCTCAAATGGGGAGAGCGGTAGTTGATACGAAGCCTAAGCAAAATCTCGCTTACAGCCTGGATCTTCATCTCGCTCGTCCTCGGAATCCTGCTGGGCGTGTTCTTCCCTGAATTCTCCCGGAACCTCGCGCCTGTCAGCAATGTCTTTCTTCGGCTGATCCGGTCCATCGTGGGTCCGCTGCTGTTCGGGACGCTGGTGAGTGGCATCGCCTCCGCTGGCGAACTTAGAACAATGGGCCGGATCGCGTTAAAAGCCGTCGTTTACTTTGAGCTCGCCACGACGCTAGCGCTGGTGATAGGGCTTCTCATGGTGAATGTTATGCAGCCCGGAGCCGGCGTGCCCCTCAACGCCGCAGGCGGTCGGGCGTTGCCCGTTCTGGCCAAACCTGTTTCACTCAGTCAAGTTCTGGAACACGCCGTGCCAAGCAACATCTTCGAATCGCTTGCGCAGAACGACGTGCTTCAGATGGTTGTATTCTTCTTCCTGTTTGGCGCCGCTTGTTCCGCGATCGGCCCCAAAGCGCAGCCCGTGGTCAGCTTTGCCGGCGCCGTTTCCGAAGTGATGTTCCGCTACACCAAGTACGTCATGTATGTGGCGCCCTTCGGCGTAGGCGCGGCGATCGCGGTCACCATCGGTTCCAAAGGCGTCGGCGTGCTGTTCGGACTTGGCAAGCTGGTCGGAACACTATACTTGGCTGAGGCGCTTTTCGTTGTGCTGGTGCTTGGTTCCGCGCTAACTCTTGCCAGGGTGCCGATCGGGCGTTTCTTTCACGCCGTGCGCCAACCCTTTCTGTTGGCATTCTCCACTGCATCGAGTGAAGCGGCTCTGCCTCTTGCCTTAGAAAACATGGAGCGGTTCGGTATCCCGAAACACATTGTCGGTTTCGTGCTCCCGACTGGCTATAGCTTCAATTTGGACGGCTCCACGCTGTACCTTTCCCTTGCCTCCGTGTTCATCGCGCAAGCGGCCGGCGTTCACATGCCGCTGGGCACGCAGATTACGATGATGCTCACGCTGATGTTGACCAGCAAAGGAGTCGCGGCCGTGCCTCGCGCTTCGCTTGTTATTCTCGCTGGAACGCTCGCGACCTTCCAGCTTCCGCTCGAAGGCATCACGCTCATTCTCGGCGTAGACGCGTTGATGGATATGTGCCGCACTTCCGTCAATCTGCTCGGCAACTGCGTCGCCACGGCAGTTGTGGCTCGTTGGGAGGCAGTGCCGCTCCGGAGCGTTGGTCCTGAAGCGGAACTCGAGCTTCAGAACTCCTAGGCCGGGGTGCAGTCACACAATCGCATTTTTGCCGCATGCTCCCTGTTTTCAAGTCATTACCGCGTAATTCTCGCAACTTAATCTGAAAGGCAGTCTACCTTCGAGATCGAAAAGAATGAGTCTCGCGAAGGCCTGAATTGACTGACTGTCGCGCGATTCCAAAGGAGAGTTTCCAATGGCCCATAAGCCGAAATCTTCACGCCCCAAGCAGCCCCGAAAACACCATCCAATCAGCGCCCCGCCGCCGGGCAACGAAAATCCGGTACCTACCGGCAATCCGCAGTTTGGCCAACCCACGGCCAGCCCGGATCCAAACAAGTTCGTTATTAAGCATGGATCCGATTCGCAAGCTTACAAGATCCTCGACAGCCAGCAACAGTACCCGCGGCCGTTTCCGGTGGTCGCCGAGACAGACGAGCCGAAACTGACGCTTGAGGAATCACTCGGAAGCGCTGGGAAGGAGATTGTCAGTGATATCCAAAAAGCGGGACAGATTGTCTTTCACGCCGTCGGCGACACGGGCAACGTAAGAGGCCCCTCCGATGAAGAGGGCGTCGCAGACAAGATGGTGGCCGACTATGGGGATGCGAATCCTCGCGAGGTGCCGTCGTTCTTCTATCATCTGGGAGATGTGGTCTACAGCTTTGGCGAGGCCAAGTATTACTACGATCAGTTTTACGATATCTATCGCGACTATCCATCGCCCATATTCGCCATCGCCGGCAATCACGATGGCATGGTGGCGCCGAACAGTAGTACGCCCACCTTGGCGGCGTTCCTCGAAAACTTCTGCGCCGCGGGTAAGCCCCCGCATCGTACTCCGGAATCAGGCGAACTCGTTCGAACGGCGCAGATCCAGCCTGGTGTTTACTTCACGCTAGAAGCTCCGTTTGTTCGAATACTGGGTCTTTACAGCAATAGCCTGGAAGATCCCGGCGTCATTTCAGATCAAGGCGGCACCTTCCCGTATTTGGGGCAAACCCAAATAGCCTATCTGAAAGCCGCCTTAGAGCGCGCTAAGGCGGAGAAGTTTGCGGGCGCAATTCTAATTGCCGTGCATCACCCCCCCTACACAGCTTTGCGGCAGTCCGAGGCAGCCCTGAGCGGCGCCGTCAAAATGGATGCCGCCGAGTTGCTGGTGAACGGCATGGTGGCCGGCAACCACGGCGGAAGTCCCCAGATGCTGAAAGAGATCGATGCCGTTTGCGCCGAAACGGGAGTTTGGCCTCACGCAGTGATTTCCGGCCATGCCCACAATTACCAACGGTTCACTCGCACGAAGGACGGGCGCGAAACGCCGTTTATCATTGCCGGTAACGGCGGACATGCGATCATCAGCCTTACCAAAAAAGGAATGCCGGCGCTGCGGACGCCGGCGAAGCAGGATGCACTTTCCGATGGCACGGACCAGGTAGTCTTTGAGAACTACGATGATCAAGGTTTTGGATACACGCGAATCCTAGTCAATGGCCAGCAACTACGCATTGAGTACCATCCTGCGAGTGACGGCGGTAGGGCGAAGACCCCTGACGATTCTGTTACCGTCGACCTCAAATCGCGCAAGATCGTCTATTACACGCCGCCATCCTAACGAACTGTTCTATCCGGTTTAAAACTCCGGTAAATGTGTAAGAGCCGCTGAAGTGGAGCGTTCATCTGCTTCAGCGGCTCTTCTATTGTTCGAAATTCCCGGCGGCACTCAGTGTCATATCACCGGGAGAACGCAATGGCTACGAAAAAAGAGAACAGATGCTGGCCGGGGTACGAGCCGGTTCCCGGCAAAGAAGAGCATAGCGAGGGAAGCTGCCGGCCCAAAGCCGAATCGAAGACCACGCCGTCTGCGAAGGAGATTCGCGCTAAGCGCAAGCAGCAACTGGACAAGTGGCAGCGGGAGCACCCCAACACAAAACGGAGTGCTGCTCAGCATCTGTCAAAACCGGAGGCAAACAAGGGCGGGAGCAAGCCCTTATCAACCACCCGCAAGAAGTCGGCGACAGCGTCAAAGAAACGGGCCGCTAAAAAACGTGCTTGATTCCACGTCCAATGCCTTTGACGATTTTGCCGCTTCCCTTGCCTGTTCCCACTGCGACGTCTTTGCCCGCATAACCGGCGCCTTTGCCGGCGGACTCGGCTGCGCCTACAGGGTGGAGCGTAGCCAGATTAGCCGCACCTTCGCCAACGCCTTTGGCCGCAGCCCCGGCGCCCTTGGCCGCTCCTTTGCCGACATCCCCGGCACCGCTGCCAACGTCGCCACCAGGGCTACGGTGTTTCTTTTGTCTCTTTACCTTCGTCTTGGTGGTAGTAGTGGTTTGATTGTCCCCTGACTGCTGCCCGGCCCAAGCCGAAGCGCCTGTCACGCTGAGCAGCAGAAGAAAGGAGGTTGTGAATCTCGAGGTTGTGAGTCTCATAGTTAAGCTCTTCTTATTTCTTACACCAAACGCGCTCCCTTGCGTTTGCTTTCCCGGTATTCTCATCCTCTTAGACCACCACTCCGTGTAGTTCCACTCCCTGCCGGGCAGCTTCCATGCGGCCGGAGAGACCGGTCAGAAATCTGCGTACGATCGTGTCTTTGTCGATGCCGATGACCGAGTCATACGGTCCAGTCATGCCGGAGTCGGTCTGGTAAGCCAGTCCGCCAGGTAGCACTCGTCCATCCGCTGTTGGAATATGCGTGTGGGTCCCGATCATCGCCGTCGCGCGGCCATCCAGGTACCAACCCATGGCGACCTTCTCACTTGTGAGCTCGGCATGAAAATCGACAAAACGAATCTTGATGGCCGGGTCAAGTGCTCCCAGCAGTGCATCCGCTTTTCGAAAAGGACAATCGATGTTTGACATATGCGCGCGACCTTGCAGGTTCAGCACTGCATACGGAACCCCGTTCCTGGCCTTCGCCGTGAATACGCCCGTTCCTGGCAAGCCATCAGGGTAGTTTGCGGGCCGCAGCAGCCGTGGCTGATGTTCGTAATAGTCGTGTATTTCGCGCTTGTCGAAGCTGTGATTGCCGCCCGTGAGTACATCTAAGCCCAGTGCCAACAGTTCTTCGGCGATGAGGGGAGTGATACCAAAGCCCCCCGCGCTGTTCTCCCCGTTCGCAATAGCCAGATCGATTTTATGTTCGGTAACAAGACGATTCAGGTTCTCGGCCACAATGGCGCGGCCGCCCGAGGCGAATATATCGCCGATAAACAGAATGTTCATCGAGGAGGAACAGGAAGGAAAAGAGCGTTCCCTGCGAGGGTGTCTACCCAGCCCCCGTCATTGACCCCGAAAATAGAACAGGGGGGAATCCTCCGAGCGCCTTTAGGCTTCTCCAGGCGCGTCAGAGACGCCGGAGCCTGCACACCAGCACTTTATCCGAGCCGGACTCCATGACATTGATTATCGGATCAATTTTTAGGAGACCGGGAGAACACCCTCGCAGGGAACGCTGCCTTCTCAGGATAACAAAAATGCGCTGTTTCGCAAGCTTTTTAGCCCGTGGCCTGAAGCTTCTCTGCAATCTCTTTTTCGGACACCGCGCCTTCCCGGATCACCCGCCAATAGGGCTCCGTGATGTCGACGGTGGTAGGGCCCGGCCCGGTGCATAGACCTCCGTCCAGCACTAGGTCTACGCGTCCGTCCAGCGTGGCAAACAGTTCAATCCCGCTCGATAACGTGGGCTGGCCCGAGATGTTGGCGCTGGTCGCGATGAGTGGGTGGCCCATCTTTTCAATGATGCCCTTTAATGCATTCGAGTTCGGCTGCCGCACGGCCAGCCGTCCGGTGTTGCCGGTGACCTTAAGCGGTACATTGGCAGCCGCTGGAACGATCATGGTCAGCGGCCCGGGCCAGAAATGGCGCGCCAGGATGTAGAAGCGGCTGCTCAACTCCTTGGCCAGATCCTCAGCCATCAGAGTGTCTGAGATTGCCAGCGGAAGCGAGCGAATATGCTCCCGGCCTTTGGCCGCAAACACGCGTACCACAGCTTGTAAGTTGAGGGGATCAGCTACCAGAACGTAGAGTGCGTCGGTCGGAACGCCGACCACTCCGCCGCGCCGGACTACGTCAATCGCACGGTCGATTGCACCGGCGTAGGGATTTTCAAGATCGATTTCTATGAGATCAGTGGCCACGTAATAGGCAGGTCAAGGTGAGATGCGAAAGATATCCCGACAGTTTAGCGTTCGCCCAGCGCTTCGGCAACTTGGACGGCCATTTCGTAACGGCCGAATGGAGCGCTTAACTGCGCGCCTTGTACCAGTGGGCGCACGCGCTGGCACATCTCCTGAGCAATGAGTACGCCCTCGGCCCGAGCCGTTTCAGCGCTGTCTGCCTGCTTCATCCGATCCATGTACTCTCGGGGAACGGGGACGCGCAGTTCATTGACCATGAACTCGGCGTTGCGGTAGCTGGTCAGCGGCCAGATGCCCGCGATGATCGGAATACGGTATTGCGCGGTCTTATCGAGGAACGATTCCAGAAGATCAAGGTCGAAAACCGGCTGGGTCACAACGTATTCCGCTCCAGCTTCTACTTTCCAGGCGAATCGGCGCAGCTCCTCGTCCATGTTTAGCGCTCCTGGATTGGCGCCAATGCCCAGCAGCAAAGCGGTCTGCGAACCGATTGGATTGCCGCCTATATCGAGTCCATGGTTCAGGTTGTTGACGATGTTTGTCAGCCCGATGGAATCCACGTCAAACACAGCCGTGGCGTCCGGGTAGGAGCCCATCCGCGGCGGATCGCCAGTGATGCAGATCAGGTTGCGTACGCCGGTTGCATGCGCTCCCAGCAACTCCGATTGAATACTGAGGATGTTGCGGTCGCGACAACAAAAATGGAGTACCGCTTCTATTCCGGCGAGCTCCTGGATGAGCTGGCATGTGACTTGAGCGCTCAATCGCGCGCTGGCTCGCGGGCCGTCCGGGACGTTGATGCAGTCAATGCCGTGTTCTTTGCAGAGCCGCGCCCCGGCGACTTCTTTCGCCGCGTCGATGCCTCGCGGCGGAAGTATCTCCACAAAAGCGACGAATTTACCAGCCGCCAGCTTTGCTCCCAGCTGCGACTTCTCAGCAACCGGCACCTTGGCTAAACGCTGGACCGGCGGTTTCGTTTCGTCGACCACCACCATAGCCGCGCCGCCCGCGTGCTGAACCGGCTGCATCGATCGAACTTCGCTGCAAATCTGTTTAATGTGCTCCGGAGTGGTGCCGCAGCATCCGCCCATCATGCGTACACCGGCCTGCAGAAAACGGCGCGAGTACTGAGCCATGTACTCGGGCGAGCACAGATAAATGTTGCGCCCTTCGACGGTAGCTGGAAGGCCGGCGTTGGGCATCGCGCTCAGCGGCTTCGTGGTGTACCGGGCCATCTTCTCGATGGTTTCGAGCGCAACCTTGGGACCGGCCGAGCAGTTTACGCCGATCACATCCACCGGCCATTCATTGAGGCTGCGCGTGAACGTTTCCGTGCCCGTGCCATCGCGAAGGCTTCCGTCGTCGTTAATGGTTACCTGCGCCACGACGACTATTTCTAGTCCCGCGGCCTCGCGCACCGCATAGATGGCTTCGCGCAGCTCATTCAGCTCATAGAACGTTTCAAGAACAAATAGATCCACGCCGGCCATGGACAGCGCCTCCGCCTGTTCGCGGAAGACGCCGCGAGCTTCCGCAAACGACATCGGACCCAGCGGTTCAATCTGCGTTCCCAGCGGGCCCATTGCTCCCGCTACGAAGGCGCTCTCGCCCGCCGCTTCACGGGCCAGCCGCACGCCCGCTTCATTGATGGCGCGCAGCTTTTCGGCAAAACCGAACGAGCCCAGGCGGACCCGATTGCCGCCGAACGTATTGGTTTCGAGCACCTCCGCGCCGGCCCGAATGTATTCCTGATGGATCTCCTTCACCAACTGGGGCGACGATAGATTCAGTTCGTCGAAACACCGGTTGATGAAAATGCCCTTGGCATACAGCATGGTGCCCATGGCGCCGTCCGACACGACGATCTTGGACTCAAGCTTCTTGCGAAACTCGGCGGCGCGAGTGCATGTAAGGGGTTCAGCGGCGGTCATGCGCAACACAATCGAATCCTCGTGGACGGGGTTTCGATTCGTGGAGTTAGCTCATTGTATCGCGATCACAGTCCTGCGTCGGAGAATAACTGCTAGAGCTGCAACGTGATTGATTTTCCCGGTGACGTGTTGAGAGAACGCCCGGCATTACCCTGATTCATACCGGCCTCCAGATATCCGGAACTGCCGAAATACACGAAGTACTCATCCGGACGCGCTTTGCCGAAAGTCTCGCGCCACTGGGTGAGTTGGGCAAGCCCGAGTTGCAGGGAAAAGGGCTGGGTTGCGAGCGAGCGAAACTGGTCTGCCTTGAAGTTTGTAATGATATTTCCGAAGCGATCGACGCTTAACACTTTGCCCTGCCACGTGGCTGGTCCAATCTGTTGCGCTTCGAGGCCGGGGAGCAGTTCGATTTGATCGAGGATGGGGCCGACGTCGCTCGGCCGGGCGTCTCCGGCAGCCAGAGCGGCCGCAACGGGAGCAAACACATCCCGGCCGTGGAATGTCGCAGATGGCCTTTCGAGCCACAAATTACGGTTGGTGATCTCGCGGATGCACGCATGTGAATCACGCGCCAGAATCAGGCTGAGAACGCCATTATCCGGCGCAACAAAGTACTGACCCAGAGCTTCCGCGAGCAGCGGTTTGCGCGCCGTGCCCACGCCGGGATCGATCACGGCCACGTGAATGGCGCCCGGCGGAAAGAACGGCGCGGCTTGATCAATAGCGTAAGCGCCCGTGTAGAGGGAAAAGGCCTCAATCTCGTGTGAGATGTCGATGATCTGAGCGTTAGGGCAGCGACTGAGGATAACGCCTTTCACCGTTCCGACATAGTGATCGGCTAGGCCAAAATCGGTGGTCAGGGTGATAATTGGATGTGCGCGATTGGGCTTCATCGCTGCTAAAATTGTATGCTGTACTTCGATCACAATGCGACTACATTTGTTGCGCCCGAGGTGGCTAATGCATTCGACTCAGCTACGCGCGAGGTGTTCGGGAACGCCTCGAGCATGCACGGAGAAGGTCAGCGGGCGCGCCAAAAACTGGAAGACGCGCGTCGAACGGTAGCTTGTTTTATTCATGCGGCGCCGCCGGAGATTGTGTTCACGAGCGGCGGCACGGAATCCAATAACCTCGCTATTCTCGGGCTTGTACGAAACCTGGAGAACGAGCGCAAGCACGTTGTGACGACCGCCGTAGAGCACCCGTCCGTGCTCGAAGCCTGCCGCCAACTGGAGTGCGAGGGCGTCGGAGTCACCTACGTTTCGGTGGACGCAAGCGGAATCGTTGACCCCGAGAAGATCCGGCAGAGCGTGCTGCCCACGACAGTACTGGTTTCTGCGATGCACGCGAACAACGAGACAGGCGGAATTCAGCCGATCGCTTCGATCGCCCAACTGGTGCGCGAGCTTCGCCAATGCGGCCAAAACATTTTCTTGCATTCGGACGGCATTCAGGCGCTGGGCAAGATAGAGGTGGATATAGGGCGCATCGGAGCCGATCTCTATTCTGTGAGCGCGCACAAGGTGTTCGCCCCGAAGGGCGTTGGTGCGCTGTTCGTGCGTAAAGGCACGCCGCTGCGAGGTGTCCAGTACGGGGG
>CAXUCT010000019.1:0-619 GCA_964249415.1 uncultured Bryobacteraceae bacterium
GACCTCCAAAACTCATGCAGCTATTACTGCTGATGTCGTGCCGCCACTTGGTTTTCCAGTTCGGTAATCGATGGCCTGAAGCAAGCTGGAAAATGTAAGAAAGTCGTCGCGGCCCGCGTAGCCTTCCGGTTTTCCTTCTGCGGTGTAGTAGAAGACGCTGCAATTCTGTGAACCATCGATGAAGAAGAGCCGCTTCGATGGATCGTAGGTCGGCGCAAACCAATTTGCCGCGCCATTCGAACTGGGGCTGGCCAGAGTGCCGTCGCGCTTGGGTTCCTTCTTTGGATTCGGAATGGGACGACCCTCTTTATCCCGCCTAACGACCAGTTATTGTCCATGAAAGGAGCGGTTAGCAGGTCCTTGCCGGTTTCCCGGTTCAACACGACGAAGTATCCATTGCGGCTCGCTTGAGCAAGCATCCTCCTGTGTACCCCGTGCCACTCTCCGTCGTTTTTGTTTGACTGCATGGCGTACCGAAGATGTTATCGAATTGAAAATTGCTGATTCGACGTCTTTGGGTTTACCCGGCTATAGGTGGCCACTCGGAGCACAACGTTTGTAATCGATTGAATTTACGATAGCGATCGCTTCGGGGATCATTTTCAACAATTGCGGGTCG
>CAXUCT010000019.1:629-9410 GCA_964249415.1 uncultured Bryobacteraceae bacterium
TGTTCAGGGACTGTTGCATTTGTCGTCAACGAGTAGCTTTTAACTCCGCACGATTCTCCATCTGACCCAAAGAAGTAGCCGTCGTCGGGAGTGAAATACCCTGCAAACCAGCGATCACCTCCGAAATAAGCTCCCGTCGCTGCCGTAACGGATTCGCCAAACCCCTTCTTGATCCCACAAGCCTTAGCAAGCTGCGTGCCTCCGGTACGAAGGACAAGATTTATGAAGAGCAGCTTTTCGTTTGCGGGTTGGGGAATATGCTCGAAGAAGTTACTGCAAGTCCAAGCTTGCATGACGTCAAGCCACGGAATCCGAAGCGCTTCAATAAATCTGCCAGGGCCCGCATGGCTCGTGTTGTAAGCCAACCCAAGTGTATAGCCATCTTTTTGAAGCACAACCTTGCCCGTCGCTTCGGTGACTGACGATCCGGAAATAACTTTTCCATCGAGCTTGTAGGGACCTATCGAGGGATGTGAAACGGTTGCAAGTCGCCATCCTTGGGGAATTCTAATCCTTACCTCGTCGTCTTCATAGACCTGTGGAGAAGTGCGTCGATTTGGCGACCTGTCCCTTTTTGCTCCACTCGATTTGCTGCTTGGCGGACTTTCTGATAGCAAACTGAGACTGCCTAATGCGAGCAGCAGAACGAGCGTGTGCGGCATGCCGCAATTTTATATGGATGCGACATTCTCTAGTGAGTGCCGATGCGCATCCTGAAGAACGATCGCCATACGAAGTACATGGAGATCAATAAGAAAACCGCAGCTAAGACGTAGGTCATGGTGGCGCCTCGCTCGGCTGATAACGACACGGCGAGTTCCACGGCCAAGAGGCCGAACAGCGTTGTGAACTTAATGATCGGATTTAAGGCCACCGAGGCAGTGTCTTTGAACGGATCGCCCACGGTGTCTCCGACGACGGTGGCGTCGTGTAACGGAGTTCCCTTCTGCTTGAATTCGGTTTCGACGATCTTCTTGGCGTTATCCCAGGCGCCACCGGCGTTCGCCATGAAGATCGCCTGATACAGGCCGAACAGCGCGATGGAGATGAGATAGCCGATGAAGAAGTAGGGCTCTACAAATGCGAACCCGAGCGTGACAAAGAACACTGTGAGAAAGATGTTGAACATGCCGCGCTGCGCATAGCGGGTACAGATCTCCACCACCTTTTTGCTATCACTCACCGAGGCTTTCGTCACGCCTTCGAGCTTGATGTTCGCCTTGATGAATTCGACAGCACGGTAAGCGCCGGTGGTGACAGCTTGCATCGAGGCGCCAGTGAACCAGTAGATGATGGATCCGCCCGCGATCAGCCCCAGCAGAAAGGGCGGATGCAGGATGGAAAGATTCGGCAGCAGCGCGGGATCTAAACCGTGCGTCAAGGCGACGACGATGGAGAAGATCATGGTGGTTGCGCCCACTACGGCGGTTCCGATGAGCACCGGCTTCGCAGTGGCTTTGAAGGTGTTACCTGCGCCGTCGTTTTCTTCGAGATTGTCTTTGGCGCGCTCGAAGTTGACGTCGAATCCATAGGTGCCCTTGAGCTCTTGCTCGATGCCGGGGATCTGTTCAATGGTGGAGAGCTCGTAAACAGATTGCGCGTTGTCAGTCACCGGCCCGTAAGAATCAACTGCGATGGTGACGGGACCCATGCCGAGGAAACCGAAGGCCACTAGCCCAAAAGCAAACACCGCTGGCGCTAGCATCAGAGCACCCATTCCCAACGTGCTCACTCCGTACGCCGCGCTCATCAGCAACAGAATCGCAATGCCCAGCCAATAGGCGCTCATGTTGCCGGCTACGAGGCCCGACAGAATATTGAGCGATGCGCCGCCTTCTTGCGAGGAGGCTACTATCTCGCGTACGTGAGTGGATTCGACAGAGGTGAATACTTTCACGAGTTCCGGGATGACGGCCCCGGCAAGTGTTCCGCACGTGATGATGGTGGAGAGCTTCCACCACAAACTGGTGTCGCCGCCGAGGTCCGGAATCATGGCGTAGGAAACGACATAGGTGGCGGCGATGGAGATGATCGACGTGAGCCAAACCAGGCTGGTTAGCGGCGCTTCGAAATTCATCTCGCCGACGTTGGCGTATCTGCTCTTCGCAATGGCTGCATTGACCAAGTAAGAGAAGCCGGAGGAGACGACCATCATGATGCGCATGGCGAAGATCCAAACCAGCAGTTGGCTTTGGATGAGCGGATCGTGGACGGCGAGAACAATGAAGGAGATGAGGGCGACGCCGGTGACGCCGTACGTCTCAAAGCCATCGGCGCTGGGGCCCACTGAATCGCCCGCGTTGTCGCCGGTGCAATCCGCAATCACGCCCGGGTTGCGTGCATCGTCCTCTTTAATCTTGAAGACGATCTTCATCAGATCCGCGCCGATATCGGCGATCTTAGTGAAGATGCCGCCGGCCACGCGCAGTGCCGCTGCACCGAGCGATTCGCCGATGGCAAAGCCGATAAAGCACGGGCCCGAATAATCGTGCGGCACGAAGAGCAGGATGAACAACATGATGACGAGTTCGACGCTGATCAGCAGCATGCCGATGCTCATGCCGGCCTTCAGCGGAATGTCGTAGCACGGGTACGGCTTGCCGCGCAGGCTGGCAAACGCCGTACGCGAGTTTGCGAATGTGTTGACACGTATGCCGAACCAAGCTACGCCGCTGCTGCCGCAGATGCCGATGATGCTGAACAGCAGGATGATGAGCACCTTGATGGCGTCGAAGTGCACCAGGACGCCGAAGTAGAAGACGATGATGGCGCCAATGAAGACTTCAAGGATGGCCAGTAACTTGATCTGCGTGACGAGGTAGGTTTTGCAGGTCTCGTAGATTAGTTCGGAGATCTCGAGCATGGACCTGTGGACTGGAAGGTTCTTGAGCTGGTTATAAATGACGAGGCCGAACAGGAGCCCGAAAGCCACGACGATGAGGCCATACATCAGGAGTGTGCGGCCATCGATCGCGCCGCCGAAGAAGGTGGCTTGACTCAGATCGGGCAGAATCAGGTTGGCTTCCCCGCCCGCCCTCTCGGGCTGAGCAAAAGAAGCTAAAGGACTAATCAAGAGCAGCAGTACAGCGGACAGGGCACGCACGCCAGGCATCAAGTGGAAGGCTCCTCAGTCGAATTGTTTTGCAGCGATGGTAGGGACGGGCAGATTCGAACTGCCGACCTGCCGCTTAGGAGGCGGCCGCTCTATCCATCTGAGCTACGTCCCCATTTTCTTCCCGACAGTGTATCAGCGCGCGTTATCAGGGCGCCCAGCGAGGGAGGCCTTTTTGGCCGATGTCTTTACGGTACTGCATGCCGCGGAACTGGAGTTTGCCTGTGGCAAGGTAAGCGTTGTCAATCGCGGACTGTAAAGTGGCGCCTCCCGCCGTGACGCCGAGCACGCGGCCACCACCGGTTACGAGCACGCCGCCTGCACGCTTGGTGCCGGCGTGAAAAACTGTTGCGCCGGTAGCTTCGGCTGCCGCAATTCCGTGAATGGGATCTCCCGCGCGCGGCTTGTCCGGATAGCCTTCAGCGGCAAGAACGACGCACACGGAAGGCCAGTTCCAAGTGCCGGCGGATGCGTCTCCCTGGAGTAACGCGGCAAGGTCGCCTTCGAAGCTGTGCATGAGCGCTTGCGTTTCGGGATCGCCGAGCCGGACGTTAAACTCAAGTACCTTGGGCCCGGCGCTCGTCATCATAATGCCGGCGTAGAGGAAGCCGGTGAACGGCGCGCCCTCCTTCGCCATTTGATGGATGGCGGGAAGCATGATGCGCTCCATGATGTCGCCGGTCTGCGCGGGCGTGAGGATGCGGTGGTCGGCGTAAGCGCCCATGCCGCCGGTATTGGGGCCCTCATCGCCGTCGAAGATGCGCTTATGATCTTGCGTGGGCGCGAACGGAATGATGGATTGTCCGTCGCTGAGGCCGATGAAGCTGACCTCTTCGCCCTTGAGGAACTCCTCTATGACGACGTCAGGGCCGAGCCGGGCGAGAGCTTCGCTGGCCTCTGCTTCAGTGTGCGCGATCACGACGCCTTTTCCGGCTGCTAGTCCATCGGCTTTAATGACGACTGGGAATGAAAAGTCTTTAATGCTTGGGCCGGAGCGCGCGGCGGGTATAGCGGCGCGGCGGAAGAACTCTTTCGCGAATAGTTTTGAGCCTTCGAGGCGCGCGGCGGCTTGGGTAGGGCCGATGATCTTGAGCCCGCGGCTCTGAAAGTGGTCAACGATGCCGGCGACCAGGGGAGCTTCGGGGCCGACGACCGTTAGTTCTATGCTGTTTGCCTCGGCCAATTGGGCATAATCGAACACTTGGGCGGGTGCCGGGAGGCAGGTTGCGACCTGAGAAATGCCCGGATTGCCAGGGCTGGCGAACACTTGTGTTACGCCTGGTGATTGGGCAAGGCGCCAGGCGAGGGCGTGTTCGCGGCCGCCACCGCCGACAATAAGGATCTTCAAAGGCTTGTTCCCTCGCTAGAATAGCGGAGAGACCCTTCCTCGCCCCCATGCAAACAAAATATGACGTGATTGTGGTTGGCGCCGGCCATGCGGGCTGCGAGGCGGCGCGAGCCTGCGCACGTTTGGGGCTCAGGACGGCCATGGTGACGATGAACCTCGACTTGATTGCGCAGATGTCGTGCAATCCGGCTGTCGGCGGCATCGCTAAGGGGCATCTGGTCCGAGAGATTGACGCCTTAGGCGGCGTGATGGGCGAACTGACGGATGCTGTGGGAATCCAGTTCCGGCTGCTGAACACAAGCCGTGGCCCGGCAGTGTGGTCGCCGCGGGCGCAGTGCGACAAGAAGCAGTACCGGATCAGGATGCGGGAATGGCTTGAGAACGAGCCGAACTTGCGGATTCTGCAGGCGGAGGTTGGCGAACTGCTGTTTTTACCGAACGAACCCAGTCGAAGAATTATGGGAGTCCGGTTAAAGGACGGGCGGGACTTGCTGGCGGAGGCGGTTGTAGTGACGACCGGGACATTCTTGAACGGCTTGGCCCACGTAGGTGAACAAAAATACGCTTGCGGGCGGAATGGCGAGGCGCCTTCGAATACGCTGGGGGCTCAGTTACGGACCTTGGGGCTGCCTTGGACGCGGCTGAAGACTGGTACGCCACCCAGGCTGGATGGGCGCACAATAGCCTGGGAAAAGTTCGAGGAACAACCAGGTGATGCGGTACCTACACCGTTTTCCTTTCGGACTGAAAGAATTGACCAGGAGCAAATTTGCTGTTATCTAACGTACACTACTGACGAGACTCAGCGGGTAATTCAGGAGAGCATTGCGCGTTCGCCCTTGTACAGTGGCCAAATTGAGGGGGTGGGTCCGCGCTACTGCCCTTCCATAGAAGACAAGGTAGTGAAATTCCCGGACAAGCGGCGGCATCAGATTTTTCTTGAACCCGAAGGTCTCGACACTCACGAGGTCTACCTTAATGGAATGTCGACCAGTATGCCGATAGATGTGCAAGCGGCGATGGTGGCGTCGATTCCGGGATTGGAGTCGGCTGAAATGATTCGACCTGGGTATGCCATTGAATACGACGCGCTAGATCCGCGGGAGTTGAAGCACTCGCTAGAGGTGAAATCAATAAGCGGCTTGTTCTTGGCAGGCCAGATCAATGGAACCTCGGGCTATGAGGAAGCGGCTTGTCAGGGGCTTATCGCAGGTCTGAACGCAGCGGCACAGGTGAAAGACGAACCGGAGATCGTTATTGGCCGTAGTGAAGGTTATGCGGGCATTTTGGTGGACGATTTGATTAACAAAGGCGCTGACGAGCCGTACCGGATGTTTACTTCGCGGGCGGAGTTTCGGTTGCATCTCCGCATTGACAACGCGGATGAGCGGTTGACGCCTCTCGGACGGCGGGCGGGATTGGTGGACAACGCTCGCTGGGAGCAGTTTACGCGCAAGCAGGAACAGAAGCAGCAGGTTATAGACCTGCTAGGTCGGACGCGAGCCAACGGGATACCGGAGATTGCCGGGCTGGATACGACGAGTGATAACCCGCTGCTCTCGGTGTGGCTGAAACGGCCAGAAGCTAAGATTTCGCAGCTAGAAGGCTGGATTGCGAAACGAACCGGCCAAAAAATAAAACACGGTGTATTGACGACGATCGAAACGGAGATCAAGTATGCCGGGTACATGGCGCAGCAGGACCGGGCCATTCAGCAGTTAAAGGAATCGGAAGGGCGGCGGATTCCCGAGGCTTTCGTGTATGAAGGAATACCGGGACTGTCGAATGAGGTTCGGCAGAAGCTGGCGCGTGTGCAACCGGGCACGCTGGGACAAGCCCAACGGATTCCGGGAGTCACTCCGGCCGCGATTGCGGTGTTGGAAGTCTACCTAAGCACGAGGGATGTTTCACGTGAAACACTCCGTGCTTAGATATCAGTACGTTCCACGTGAAACATGCTAGGATCGTCGAGTTACCTTGGCTCGCGTCATTTCCATTGCAAATCAGAAGGGCGGCGTAGGGAAGACTACTACCGCTATTAATTTAGCTTCAGCACTTGCAGCCTCAGAATTGCGGGTTCTGCTGATAGATTCAGATCCTCAGGGCAACTCAACCACAGGAGTTGGGGTTGCGAAAACCGAAGACCGAAAAACGCTATATGATGTCCTGTTGGAACAAGAGCACATCAGCGAGGCCATCATTACTACAGACTTTGAAGGATTGTCGCTCGTCCCAGCTGATCAGAACCTGGTCGCAATCAATTTAGACCTGGTAGAGGAGAAGGAGCGGGAGCGCCGCCTGCAAAAGGGACTTTTAGAGGTTAAAAACGACTTCGACTATATTCTGGTGGATTGTCCCCCCGCGCTCGACCTACTCACATTGAACGCTCTGGTCGCTTCCGATACGGTTCTGATTCCAATCCAGTGCGAATTTTTTGCTCTGGAAGGGATTTCGCAGCTTATAGATACAGTGGACCGTGTCAAAGAGGCTTTCAATCCGGGACTTCGGGTCGAAGGCGTGCTGCTGACCATGTATGATGATCGGACTAATCTGACCCGGCAGGTGGAGGCAGATCTGCGGGAGTTTTTTGGAAAAGACATTTTCAAGACGGTGATTCCGCGAAGCGTTCGCCTAGCGGAGGCTCCCAGCTTTGGAAAGCCGATTTTGGCTTATGATCCCCGGTCGCGAGGTGCCGAGGCGTATATTCAACTGGCAAAGGAGGTCTTAGCTCATGAGCGCAGCCACCAACAGAGAGCAAGATCGGAATCCGCGAAAAGCGCTGGGTAAGGGCCTTTCGGCGCTGCTGCCTTCCAGGCAGCCTAGCGCTGCGTTGCAGGAAGCCGCTGGTGATTCATCGGTTTCGCCACCCCAGCTCCCTGAGCATTTTGACGACTTTCAGAGCATTCCGCTGGAGCAGATTCGACCTGGCGATGAGCAACCACGAACAGCTTTTGACACGGAGAAGCTGATGGAGTTGTCCCAATCGATTCGCGCCAACGGGATTATCCAGCCGATTACAGTATTTCGCGAAGCTCCCGGGAAGTATCGCATCATCGCCGGGGAGCGGCGCTGGAAAGCGGCTGGTATTGCGGAACTGAAGACAATTCCGGCACTGATCCGCAGCGTGGATCAGCAAGTAAGGCTGGAAATGGCGCTGATTGAAAACCTACAGCGCGAGGATCTCAATGCGATCGAGATTGCGACGGCATTCCAGCAACTAGGGGCTGAGCATGGATTAACCCACGAGCAGATCGCGGAACGCACAGGTAAAGAACGGTCAACTATAACCAATTTCCTTCGGTTGTTGCGCCTGTCAGCCTATGTCCGCAATGCGCTAATCAGCTCCGAGATCAGCATGGGGCATGCCAGAGCGCTGCTGAATATTACGCAAGAGAATGCCCAGGAACAGGCCTGCCGGGATATTGTAGAAGGGCAACTCTCGGTGCGTGAAACCGAGAAACTAGTTAAGGACTTAACTAAATCGCCTGCCGGCGCACAGGTGAGAGAACCTGCAGAACCGGCGAAGCTGGATCCGAACATCCGGGCCGCCTTGGACGAGATGACGGCAGCGCTGGGAAGCAAAGTTCGCCAGATAGCGAAGTCGGATAAAGCGGGTAAGTTAGAGATCGAGTACTACTCGCCGGACGACTTGGACCGAATCTATTCGGTGATCGTGACACCGAAAGCCTCGCGGGCATAAGCCGTTTAGGAAAATAGGCAATTGGCTAATTGACACCATAGCGGCCAGTTCAAAAGGATCTATCGGTTCTAATAGGCTAATGAGATTTGCTTCGCTCACCTGCCTCAGCGTGCTGTTTGGTGCTGCCGTTTACGCGGCGCGTTTCGAAGTCTCCGACGTTGCGAAGATTGTGAAGGTTACCGATCCACAGATTTCGCCGGACGGCAAGTCGATCGTAGTGGTCGTCTCACGTCCGAACTACGAACTTGATTTGAATCAAACCGAGCTGGTACTGATTGACGTCTCGACACGGCAGGAGCGTTGGCTGACGCATGAGCGCAAGGGCGTCAGTTATCCGCGATGGGCGCCGGCGGGCGACCGGTTGGCGTTCCTGGCTAATGACGTAAACAATAAGCCGCAGGTTTTTGTGATGCCGATGACGGGCGGCGACTCCGAACAGCTTACGAAGGTGGGCACTGGTGTCCAGCAATATGGGTGGCGGCCGGACGGAGCGTCGATTGCGTTCGCGGCGAGCGATGAAGCCCCAAAGACGACCGGCGAAGCGAAGTTCGACGATGCGTTTGAGGTGGGTAACAACGATTTTCTGGTGGCCTCGAAGCCGTTACCAACTCATCTCTGGCT
>CAXUCT010000019.1:9420-12109 GCA_964249415.1 uncultured Bryobacteraceae bacterium
GGTTCGCGCGCAGGGCGGAGAAGCAAAGCGGTTAACGTCGGGGGCATGGACGCTGCCGATCAGCCACCCACCGAGTTCACCGGCGTCTCCGATTGCGTGGTCGCCGGACGGGAAATCAGTTGCGTTCGTGAAAGTGGCGACGCCGTATTCGGGTGATGGAGACCAGAGCACGTTGCAGTTGCTGGACGTTGCAACAGGCGAGTTTCACAGCGTGACGGGACGGGCGAAACACGAAGGGTATCCAGCGTTCTCTCCGGACGGAAGCCATCTCTCCTATTGGTACCCCAGAGACGGGCAAACCAGGAATGTCAACGAGATTTATGTAGTCTCGGGTACGCGTGGCGAAGGCGTGGATGTCACGCACGGAATTGATCGCAATATTCAGCGTGCAATCTGGATGCCGGATGGAAAGTCGATGCTGGTGGGCGCCGCCGATGGAACGACCGTAGGGCTGTGGATGCAACCGCTGGAAGGGAGTGCAACACGGCTGAACCTGGGGAATATCTCTCCAAGTTCGGCGTTTTGGGTGGACGCACACGTGGGTGCGCATGGGGAGATTGCATTTTCGGGAAGCGAGCCGCAACGTCCGTCTGAACTTTACTATATGGAAAGCGCGAGCGGGACGCCGGCGCGGCTAACTGATTTCAATGCTCCTATTGAGGCACTGGATTTAGGGAAGCCGAAAACGATTCACTGGACGACTGCGGACGGGTACGCGGATGACGGAGTGGTGACGTATCCACCGAACTTTTCCAAAGACCGCAAGTATCCACTGGTCCTGTATATTCACGGCGGCCCGCGGTCTTCGTCGAAGGAAACGTTCTCCGTGTTCGCGCAAGTGATCGCGGCGCAGGGGTGGGTAGTGTTCGAGCCGAATTACCGCGGGAGCGACAACCTGGGCAATAAGTTCCAAGCAGCGATTTGGAACGATGCCGGCGAGGGGCCGGGGCGCGATGTGATGGCCGGGATTGCCGAATTAAAGAAACGTGGGTTCGTGGACGAATCGAATATCGCGGTAACGGGATGGTCGTACGGCGGCTACATGACGACGTGGTTGTTAGGGCATTACAAAGGTTGGAAGGTGGCCATTGCGGGAGCGGCGGTGACGGACTGGCTGGACCAATATAACCTGGGCGATGCGAATGTGCGGCGCGGAGATATTTTTGGCGGCTCGCCGTACTTGGGGAATCGGATGAAAGCGTATGTGGAGCAGTCGCCGATTACCTACGCCGATAAGATTACCGCTCCGACGCTGATACTTTCAGATACTGGGGATTATCGAGTGCCGGTGACGCAGTCGTACCGGCTGTATCACACGTTGAAAGATCGAGGCGTGCCGACGCAGTTTTTTGCGTATCCGATTCCCGGGCACAGCCCCGCGGATCCGGTGAGGATGCGGGACGTTTACCGGCGCTGGGTGGCGTGGCTGAACCAGTATTTGGGGCAGCAGACGACGGCGCAGAGGTGACTTAAGCGGAGTTGTTTTACAAGTAAGTTCAGGGATTGAACGCGAGGTTAACATTTACCGGAGCAGATTACTCTAGGTCTTAGCAAGATGGTGAGATTGCACCGTAAGACCACTCCCTCACGGTCGTGGCTCGGCAAGGTACGTCGCGGCTGAGATACGAGCGACTAAGCCAGCTTCTGCAATTCACTCCCAAGAAGCTACTGTCTGCCCGGTTTCGAAACACCGCGTACCAGATCTGAGACGGCACGCAATCATCACCTTCTCTTGAGGCTGGTATGAGTAGGTGCAAAGAGAGGGGTTTTACGGCTCCTCGGTTTGGCACGAGAACTGCCATCCAATCGTTGAAGCTTCTAGCGTGAGTTTCGGACATACGCTTTACTACACCATTCGTCAGTTGTTCAAGTCGCCGGTGTTCACAATCGTTTCGGTCCTGACGATTGCTTTGGGAATTGGGGCAAACACGGCGATTTTCAGCGTGATGAATGCCGTCCTACTCCGTTTCTTGCCGGTTCCCAATCCACAGGAGTTGGTGTATTTTCATCTGAAAAACCAGCCGCTGAGTACTTCTCAGACCGGTTATGATGACACGTCGATGTCGTTGCCCGTGTTTGAGGCAATGAGAGGACAACAGGGCGCCTTTACCGACGTGATGGCCTTTGCGCCGCTTGCATTTCAGAAAGTATCTGTACGCGTCGGCGCTGAACCGGAGCAAGCCTATGGCGAGATGGTGAGTGGCAACTTCTTTTCTGGTTTACAAGTTCAGCCGGTTTTGGGCCGTGGTTTTACAAACGAAGATGAACGGCAGCATGCGCCGCTTGCAGTCCTTAGTTATTCCTGGTGGAGTCATCGTTTTGCGGGCTCCCGGAGCGCATTAGGTCAAACCCTCTATGTAAGAGGCGTCGCGTTTACGGTTGTTGGCGTCGCGCCGCCTGGCTTTGACGGAGCGGACCCGGGACATCCGGTTACTGAGTTTTGGGTGCCGCTGCAGAGGAGTCCTGAACTGAATGCGTGGGGAATACCGGCCAGCCACCATACGCTTTATGGCTCGCCGGACTGGCTTTGTCTGCTGATGATAGGGCGCTTGCGCCCCGGAATCTCTCCACAACAGGCGACAGCCGAGTTGACTCCGCTATTCCGCCGCACGTTAGCGCAGGCGTCGCCAGTTGATCTGAAAGAGGCCAAGCCGCAGCTTGCTTTTTCAGATATACGTGGAGTCGGGAA
>CAXUCT010000019.1:12119-21238 GCA_964249415.1 uncultured Bryobacteraceae bacterium
AATTTGCGCGCGGAATACGAACGCCCGCTTCATTTCTTGATGGGCATGGTTGGTTTAATTCTGCTGATCGCGTCAGGCAATGTAGCGTTGCTGCTGGTAGTTCGAAATGCCGCTCGCCAGCGTGAGTTCGCCTTGAGGAGGGCACTGGGTGCGAATGCGAGAGCTTTATTCGCCCAGTTGATTGCCGAGAGCTTGCTGCTGGTTGCAGCGGGCTCCGCTCTTGGTTGGGGCTTCGCTGCGTCAGCTACACAGGTGCTTGCTGATTGGTCGGGGTTGGATGTTATCGTCGCGCCAGATCGTCAGGTACTGCTGTTTACTCTCGCAATCTCAGCGGCGGTGGCGCTCGTCTTTGGGATTGTACCGATGCGCGTTGCCAGCGGCGTCCCGCTCGCTTTAACTCTGCGGTCTTCGGCTGCTACGTCCAATACGGACCGCCATCGTTTCTGGGGGCGTAAGCTTGTCGTTACCTCGCAGATCTCGCTTTGCGTTGTTCTGCTTTTTGCGGGATCGCTGCTCTATGAAACACTACGCAATCTGGAGTCACGCGACTTGGGGATGCGTACAGCGGGACTGCTGGTGTTCGGCGTTACCCCGCAATCAGATGTTCGAACTGATGGGGAAGCCATTCGTTTCCATCTCACGCTATTAGAGCGGATGTGTGCTTTACCGGGGGTTGATTCTGCGACTGTTTCGGCGCTTCGCGTGGGTGCTGGCGCGAGCAACAACGACGGTGTATTGGTTGACGGCCGAAACCCGCTCCCCGCCAAGCCATACGCGCCGATGCGCGTCAATCTAGTGGGATCGAATTTCCTACGTACGCTCGGGATTCCGCTTCATCTGGGCCGCGACATTGAGGACGCAGACGTTTCGAGTCCGCGCAAAATCGCGATTGTTAATCAGACGTTTGCCGATCGATATTTGCCGCGTAGTACGAATCCTCTCGGGCACCAAATCTCGTACTTCGACAATGCAAAGGTCAGTTATACGATTGTGGGCGTTGCCCGGAATAGCCGCTATACGAGCGTGAAAGAACCTGAACGTGCGATAGCCTATTTCCCGTTCACTCAGGTGCCCGGAGTTTCCGGCATGCAGTATGAACTGCATACCGCTGCCGACCCACGTGTACTATTGTCCGACGCCAGAAAAGTGGTGCGCGAGATGGATCCCAACGTGCCTCTGGAGAAACCCACTACTCAGCGAGCGCAGTTCGACCAAACTATTTCACAAGAACGTCTCATTGCGAATCTATCTGTGGTTTTTGGCGCGCTGGCGGCGTTTCTGGTTGGTGTGGGGTTATATGGCACGATTTCATACAGCGTCAGCCGACGGACGACCGAGATTGGTGTACGGATGGCGTTGGGGGCTCAACGGAAAGAGGTGCTGGGAATGGTGTTGCGTGAAAGTGGAATGCTCGCCATTTTTGGTCTTGCGGTTGGGGTACCCATGGCATGGGGCGTGGCTCGCGCACTGCGTTCGATGTTGTTTGGTTTGAATCCTGGCGATCCGGCTGCATGTGCCTTGGCGTTTACAGGAATCGCGATCGTTACCCTAGTTGCCACATTCTTTCCCGCGCGACGTGCTGCGTCTGTAGATCCGATACGCGCGCTGCGCATGGAGTGAGTTACGCGCAACATGTGGCTCCCGCTACAATTCGTTCCTGGAGGGCTACACAAAAGGTAACGACACCCGATGTGCTGGGCGCGATAGAGAAAAGGATTGGGAAGCGGTGCGTACTCGGCTATCGATCATTTAACGGTTTCGATGCGGGCAACAGGCGGCTTTTGCGAGTTGCCGATTGGGAAGATGATAACGGACGGGAGACGCACTGCATCCAGGGAACAGCAGAGTGGCTCTTCAATTCCCTTACGGGGGAGGCCCGGCCATCAGCACGAAGCAATCCTGAGTGAACTCAATGCATGGTTCGTGACTCTCTGTACATGCACCCTCGCGAACACCCAAAGCGGCCATAGCGTGAACGGCTGAAACCGGCCAATGGGGGCGCGTCAAGGACGTTGATCCTGATGTGGGAATACCCTGCGTCACTGTGAGCAATGTCTTGAGCGACGACAAGAAGCAACAAGTGTTGGCACTAGGCCGTCTGGGGTTGTCGCTGCGGCGTATCGAAGCAGCCGTACACATTCGCCGGAGACCATCGGTGGTTACCTCCGGGCCGCCGGGATCGCAATTCGACCGCCAGGCGGCTGCGGACGGCTCGCGCCGGCAAAACCGGCCAATGAGGTGATCACCGACTTTTGGCGCTGACGCGGACAGGATTGCAGCCGCCCCGCCGCCCTCGTTTCGCCGATCCTCCGCCAGCACCTGCGAACCGTACCGAGAGTTCATCGAACTCGCGTTGTCACAGGGACGCAACGGCATGGCGATCTGGCAGCACCTAGTCGATCGCCACCACTTCACTGCCAGTTATCAAAGCGTTCGGCGCTTTGTTGGCACACTGCAAGCGGCGACGCCCGAAGCCCAGGTGGTCATCGAGACCGCGCCCGGTGAAGAAGCGCAGGTGGACTACGGCTCCGGCCCGATGGTACGCGACCCGCAAACGGGCAAGTATCGGCGCACGCGGCTGTTTGTACTCATGCTCGGTTACAGCCGGAAGTGTGCTCGCTTCCTTGTCTTCCACTCCAGCGTGCGTATCTGGGCCGAGTTGCACGAGAAAGCATTCCTTCGACTGGGCGGAGCAACCCGCGTCGTTGTGCTCGATAACTTACGCGAAGGCGTGCTCGCGCCCGATACTTACGATCCGTCACTGATCCTCTTTACCGCGACTTACTCCACCACTATGGCTGCATCGCGTTGCCTTGTCGGGTGCGAGATCCAGACCGGAAGGGCAAGGTCGAGTCAGGCGTCGGACACACCAAGAAAACTCCGCTGAAGGGCGTGCGGTCCCCGCAGTTGGCGCACGAAAGCCGCCGCCACACAACAATAAGGAAGAGGGCATCGCTCATGGCGAGGCGCTGCCCTCGCGCTCCTGGAACTTATTGCTTTCCGGCCAGAATGCCCTTCAACATTACTTCAGTCCACCGGGGCTGGCCAGAATCGGGCCTCTGCAGACTAACGGGGTTCCCTTTCATAGGGCACGAGCGTCCACAGTCGATTGCTCCAACTTGTGCCCACGAACGGCTGAATATCCCCGCTGATCCACAAACTGCCGGGAGAGGATGCGACCAGCCGAGAAAGGAGAGTACGAACGGTCACGTGCCGTGCGTAGAACGGTCCTACCTCCTCTCCAAGGTCACCAAGCATGTCTCCTACGAAACCTTGCTGTGCCGGGTTCAGCACAAGTTCGACACGCATCCATAAAGCAGCATCCGCCATACCAAGATGTGATCTTTTCAAACGGAAGTCAGGCACCCTTGTATCCAGCCAACTTGGGCTGGGTGCTTGGTCGCGTATGAGGATCACTCGCCCGATGCATCGCAAGCTTACTGTGGATGTCGGCCCCAAAATCGTTTTCACAACTGACAGAACTGGTCCAGCTGAGGCAGTGATGGCTGTCTGCTCATCAAGGCTGGACGATGACTCAATTCCAAACGAAAGCCTATTCTGCCTCGCAAAGTCGCGCAGAGAGGCTAAACGGCTCTGCCTCGGAGCATCAAACGAGTTCACAAATCGTGAGAGGCTGCACCCGTCCTCTGCAGACGCCCTTAGAGCGAACACGCTGCTCAAAAAAAGTAAGACCCGGAGGGCTTTCATAATCATCCTCAGCCAACAGACTCCTCAACAACAAAAAGGAGCGATTAACGTCGCTCCCGCGCCATTCCGGCTCCTGAATCGGCGCTCAGGTCGCATCGCTGCGTGGCCGTACCCTCCGGTCAGGTACCTGCCAGTCTACAGCTTCTTCGCCCTGCCGCCCTCAAAAAGTTGCAAGCCAACCCTTTACACGGTATAGCGATCAATGTCCTGGATCAGACCTTCCGTTGGCCGCTTTTCAGGTGATAACCATTGGCCGGTTTTGCGGTGATAACCGAGGCATGCACAAGGCGCGATGTTTGTGTGCCAACAAGATGCTGGGTCCCTCACCGAGTTTTTTCTGGTCAACATCCACGCGGGGTCAATCTCAAAGTTGCGCAGATTAGGCTGACCCGTTTCTGGGTGACGATCAACGGGTGAACAGCATCACCCGCGCGCGATGGCCTTTGCTCAACTTCTCGTCACTGGTGTAAAGGACCGAGCCGGTTGCTTCCGCCAGAGCTATATAGGCCGCATCGTAGGAAGTGAAGTTGTGACGCAATTCCCAAATCCGCGTCAGCAAAGGCGTGTGCGCAAATCGCTCAGCAGGAAGCGCCGCAAGTCCGGTAAGGAGCTGTTCGCTGCGGTGGGAATCGATACGCTGTCCTGCAACCAGTTTTCGCAGAGCGCTTGCCACTTCAATGTCGAGCAGATGCGGGACGATGAATGAATCGCTACGCGCGGCCAGATCGCGTCTTAAGGAATCGGCTAACCTGCCATTTGTGAGTAGTTCCAGTACCACGGAAGCATCCAGAACAATCACCGTCCATCCCGTAAGTTCCGTAACACTTGCGCGGGGCTCCTTCGCATGGAGATGGGCTTGGTTTGCTGCGTTCGCTCCAGCCACTCCTGCATGCTGGGGCGCTCTGCCGTGCGCTCTAACTCGCGTTTGATGAAGTCAGAGAGGCTCATGCCTTCGCGGGCGGCACGGGTCTTCAGAGTGCTGTGTACCTGGTCTGAAACATCTCTGATTTGCACCATCTTGGACATGTTCTAAGCATACAAGCATGTGCGGCACATGTCCATTTGACTGTCAAGTAGTGGGAACTACACCAGTGCGCTGACGAGGTGTCCGCTGTTAACCGGCACCTCTTCGGGCGCCAGATCCACTATTTTCTGGAAGCCGAGACCGCGAAGCATCGCCGCTACCGCTTGCGGTTGAATCAAATGTTTAACGCTGCCGCTAGATACACATATGCGGCTGGCCAGCGCGTCTAGAGCGGTGTGAGCCGGGGTTTCAGGGGAGATGCGCTCCGCTGCATAGTCAAACACTACTCCACTTCCACCGGGCAGCGAGGCGATAAAGGCCAAGCTGGATAAGGCGGCGTCAAGAGTGCGATACCCTGCGCCGCCGAGCCAGAGGAACAGAGTTGCTTTCCGTTTGTCGAACTCCGATTTTTCGAGCGCCGTCCCAAGCGCTTCAGAGGCGAACTGCGTCGGGACGAAGGTAGACGGCGAATCTAGCGATTGCTCTTCATCCACCGCAAATACCTGCAAGGCCTGATTTGAAGAGCTCTCCAAAGCTTCGGGCAAGGGCAGCCGCGAACCGACCAACACGCATTGGCGAACGCCTCTGGCAACGGCAGCGGCCAGCTCAGTCTTAATGAAGTGGGTGGAACTCATGCCCGCACCTCTGCTTCCCTATTTGGCGCTTCGATGTTTTGGCGGGGACCGCAACCGTGACGCATTCCCTGCTTGAACTTCTCGCGTTCTTCCGGGGTCATCTGTTCCCAACGGTCCATCATGCGCCTGCGCCAGCGTGGGTTGCCGCGCGCGTGGGGACGGAAACCTCCGAACAGAATTTTGCTGAGCGCCAGAAGTCCCAGTGCTTGCCAGAAACTGATGGTCCGGACGGCAAAGATGGCCGGCATGGTAACGTTCCAGAGACTCATCACAAGGAAACTGGCGCCCGCGACACCTGCGGTCGCGAATAATGCGACTTTCAAGCCCCTTAAAAAACGGTATCTTTTCATTTTTTTTCCTCAATCTCCAAACTCGTTATAGATGGCCTGCAAGCGACGACGCAGTTGCAGCACTGCGTAGCGTTTGCGGGACAGCAACGTGTTGATGCCCACGCCCGTTGCTTCACTTAGTTCTTTGAAGCTTTGGCCTTCTATTTCGTGCGCGACAAACACATCGCGCTGCTCCTCGGGCAGGTCTTCGAGCGCGGCATCCAGCTCTTCCAACAGCACGCTCCGCGCGTAAGCAGCTTCGGGTCCGGCATCAGGGGAGGGAAGCAAGTCTTCCCATGGGTGCGCTTCGCCGTCTTCTGCCGCGAGCATGGAATCGTTGCCTAAGACGGACGGGCGTTTACTCCGGAACAGATCGATGATCCTATTGCGGGCTACACGAAACAGCCAAGCGCCGACCTGCTCAATTGGCTTCATCAACCGGTAGGCATCTACTAGTTCGTAGAAAACTTCCTGGAAGATGTCTTCGGCGTCGCCCTCGTCAGGGACCCGCTTACGGATGAATTGACGCAGGCGAGCCTGTTCGCGCGCAATGGTGTCGGAGATGCGCCGATTCTGGTCAGTGGTGACCCGGTCGTTGCTTAGCGCTTCGTCCATCCAACTATGTAGACGGGCGGGCAGCTGAAATATTGTGCGAACGAGTGGAAAAACGCGATAACGTCATTGCCGCTCAGGAGTACCGGGTACCGGAATCATTGTTTGCAGTGCAGGGTTTATTTTGCGGTAATCCTGTGTATCGTTCACCAGGAGTGGAATGTGGCTGCCAAGGTGCAATTCGCCGCGGAACGTTCGAATTGAACTGCGTAAAAGCCACTCTACAAGTTGATTGAGATAATGGACATTCCGACAGCAAGATTGTTGTGCTCCGCCGCAACTCTAAACGAACCGCGCTGAAGATCTGATCAAACGCCGTCGGCCTGCTGCGTGTTTATGCCAAGTACGACTGATCCAAAAATCCTCTATCACTACACGTCGATGGCCGGTCTATTGGGAATTGTCAGCGGAGGAAAGCTGTGGGCTAGTCACATTCATTACCTGAACGATCGAACAGAGCAGAGGCACCTCTGGTCAATCATTAAAAGGCTTAGTTAAAGACAAATTGGCGCAACCTTTTTCTGCCGACGAAAAACTTTTACTCAAAGCTCTTCAACCAGCTATTGAACTGGTGTTAGACCCGTCTGCAGAGGGACAACTTAGCGATTATGATGTTAGTTCTTTCTCAAAGAATGGTGATGTTCTTTCGCAATGGCTAAGCTATTGCCCTCAGGGAAACGGCTTCGCAATCGGTTTCCGCCGTGACTGTCTGCCTTCGAGCAACGTACCCCACTCTAGCTTTCCCGGCGTGCAGTACTTTTCGCGGGACGATCCAGAATCCTCGTTGCGGGGCCTCTTAGACTACTATTGCAGCTATCCAGAGCTGGGAGTCACGGTGATTGAGCCGTTTGTGAAAGATTCCTCCTTTTCAGCGGAGGAAGAATACAGGCAAGTCGTGCATAATCCGGAGCCCGCAAAAGTCTGTTTTCGTCCTGGTCACTCAATGCTCATTCCTTACGTTGAATTGGAACCAGCAAAGAAAGATGTTTACTTCATAGAACAGGTTATCGTTGGTCCCTGCCCGGACCCAAGACTCTCGATCAGGTCTGTGAAACTACTGTTCCAATCTAAGGGGGATCCGGACGTGCGGGTGATAGAAAGTCGCGTTCCCTACCGAGCTTGGTAGAGTTTATGCCTCAAAGCAAGCTTGCTTAGTGGACCAAGCCATTCACGGCTTTGATGATGGTTTCGCTTCCCGCACCAGCGAGCGTGGCGGCATCCACCTCTAGCTGGGATCCGCTTTCAGGCGCCGCATGGCTTTGAGTTTTAGGATTGAAATTGAGATCGGCTGCGTTGACGAGAGATTCGTATTCAGTCCGTTCGTCTTCGCTCAGCAGGCCGTCGTGCGCTCGCTCAGCAAGTACGTCAATACGCGACTGAATGGCAGGATCAACGCGAAAATCCGCCAGTCGCTGAGCTGATTCAGCGTTAAGGCAACGGCTGAAAGGGTCGAGCAAGCCTTCCGGAGGTGTGGCGACGATACCCACGCCACAACGTTATCACGAACTTTCGGGATGGTGCCGGCGGCAAGAGTTGAACCTGCAACCTACGGCTGAGGGGACAGGAGATGACGTATCGCCGGGCACACAGAGCGGAAGGCCACCCTTTGCGTATTGGAGCTGCTCAAAGAGTGGGTATCCGGTGCAATAAGGAGGGGACGTTTGTTTACCAGTTGTTCCAGAAAGGCGCGGGGCTTCCAGAGAGCGGAGCTAGTACCGAGTACAGATCGAGGGTTCCAATCGGCGTGGTCGTGTTCAGTCCGGAGTTGGCAACGGCACTATTGATGAGATTCACGAAGGGCTGTTCAAAGTTTAGGCTCAAGCCGTTATGATTGATGGTCCCATGTTCCGGGACGATCGGCAAAGAAGGCGGCCCCTGTGGGCTGATGGCAAAGATCGCCTCGCGCCCAACAAACGTACCGTTCTCAATGACAATGCCAGAGAAAACAGCGGAAGACCCGACTAGATCCAAGGTCAGATTCCGAATTTCGATTGTGGCACCCGCGATCTTGATTTGATAGCCGCCCGCGTAGACCACTTCATTGGCAGCAGTTTGCAGATCAATGGCCCCTTCAAGCGCCGGCAAGATGTTGGTGCCGTTTTGGATCGGTGCTCGTGACAGATCGGTAACTCTTACGCCGAGAGCAGCGAACTGCTGCATCACCGCCGGGGCCAGGACGATGGTAGCTCGCCCGTAGACGATCAATTCTGTTTGGGCGTGAAGAGCAGCCGGGGCGAGTAATGCCACCGCGGCGAAGGTTACTTTAGTGAAGAGCGCTTTCATGATGAACTCCTGGGTGAGATTTGAAACAGCAGCATGACCGAGGCCGGTAATCAATACCACACGGTATCAATACTTCCTATACAGTACCACTTGGTACTGATGGAAGCAACAGAGGGGAGCAAAGGTCATAGATGCCGAAGGCAGACAGAAAAGCTGTTGGAACCTCTGACGCACGCCGCAAACAGATCTCCACGAGAGATGGCGGGCAGAAGCAGAGCAGGGTCCGGTTAGAGGCGGAGCGATTGACGGAGCTACTGGAAGATGCAGCGGATGTTTTTACCGCACAGGGGTTCGAAAGCGCCAGTACGAACGAGATTGCGCGCCGGGCGAATGCCTCGAAGACGACCTTTTACTCGCGTTTTCCAACCAAGGAGATCCTGTTCTCCGCAGTGATTGAGTATCGGATGGGCGAAGTCTTCCGTAGAATCTCCCCGACTCTTCCGCTCGATGCGCCCATAGGAAAGACGCTGGGCGAGTTTGCGGCGAACATCTTACGTGCGGCACTGTCTCCCATGCAGGTTGGACTGA
>CAXUCT010000020.1:0-284 GCA_964249415.1 uncultured Bryobacteraceae bacterium
CACGCTGGGGGCGAACCAAACGCCTCACCGGGACCCAGGCATCCGCTTCATTGCAGCGGTTGTAGGACCAGCTCTCATGGCCGTGACCATCTATCTGAGCTATCGGTTTGCCGAGCGCCTTGCCAGATTCCTTGGCCAGACCGCTATGAATGTTGTAGTTCGCCTGATGTCATTTATTCTGCTGTGTATCGGTGTGCAGATCGTCTGGAACGGTGTTCGCGCGCTTCTCTCGTCCATTCGCTGACGGCCATTCGACAGGCTCGATGGATGCAAGTAGTCTAGAG
>CAXUCT010000020.1:294-16141 GCA_964249415.1 uncultured Bryobacteraceae bacterium
CACCCGGTCCCTTACGGCCGCATGTCGAAGAAGCAACTGCGGCATTTCCTAACTAAGAGAATCAAGAAGACCTTGAAAGCTGACGAAATCTACGCCGACGAGCTGGCGCTGAAGATGTTCGGACTGGTTCCGCAAGACTTCAATCTGAAGAAGTCCACCATTGATCTGCTGACGGAACAGGCCGCCGCTTTTTACGATTACGACCGGAAGAAGCTTTTTCTTCTGGACGACTCGTCATTCACTTCGGAGACGACTACGCTGGCTCACGAGCTATCGCATGCGTTGGCGGATCAACACTTCGATCTGAGCAAATTCATGGACGATACGCCAAGTGATGACGATGAAAACCTTGCTCACAGCGCGGTGGTAGAAGGTCAGGCGTCTTGGTTAATGATTGCGTATGACTTGAAGCAGAGCGGCGCGTCTCCTGTTCCTACGCCCGACATGCTGAAGTCGGTTGCGGATTCCAGCGAGTCGTCCATGGCGGAGTATCCGGTTCTGAAAGGATCACCGTTATACATTCAGCAGTCGCTTCTTTTTCCATACGGAGAGGGTACGCTGTTCTTCGATGCTGTTTACAAAAAGATGGGCAAGGCAGCCTTCGCGGCAGTATTCACGGACCCGCCTTTAGATTCCGCACAGATCATGCATCCGGAGCGATACTTCCGGCATGAAAAGCCCTCAACACCCGAGTTGCCGAAGCTACCCTTTGTAGGGGAGGCGAAGGATGTGACCGAAGGCTCCGTAGGCGAATTCGATCACTTGCTGCTGCTGCGCCAGTACATAGGCGAGGAGAAGGCTACTGCGCTTTCACGCCACCTTCGTGGAGGAGAGTTCAAGATTCTTGCCTGCGGTAAGGAACGAAGGCCCTTACTTGATTACGTCTCCGAATGGGATTCCGATGAACAGGCGGCTCACTTTTTGACTGCTTATCAAAAGGTTCTTGAAGGTAAATGGAAGCATTGTCAAGTGTCCACCTCCCGTGAAAGTTTGCTGGCCGGTACAGGGGATAACGGCTACTTTGTGACGCGTCGCGCCGGTAACACGATTTCGAGCGTCGAAGGCCTGAGTGACGCGAGCGTCTGGGAACGCTTAAAGGCCGTTCAGCCCGTGCAATCTGCTGTGAAATTGCCTTTCAGACCGCGCTCTGTGAAGCAGTAGGCCTACGTTACACTGATAGCTGGAGATTACCCGGTGAAGAAAGTATGGGCCCCCATTGCGGCCGTTGCGCTTGCCCTCGCCGCGTCGGCATTTGGTCAGGATACGAGTACGCCGCCTAAAGCACCGGATACTCCGCGCAAAGCACCGGAGCTGGCGTTCACAGTTCCCGGGCAGGGGCAGAAGTTGTTAAGCCAGTACCGCGGGAAAGTGGTGGCGCTTGAATTCATTTGGACCACTTGTCCGCACTGTCAGGCTTGGTCAAAAATCATGACTAAGTTCCAGCAGGAGATGGGGCCGGAGGGGTTTCAAGCGGTAGACATTGCCATTAATGACAACGCCGATCTCCTAGTTGAAAACTTTGCCAAGGAGTTCCAGGTGAATTTCCCGGTCGGATGGACTATGAAGGAACAGATGATGTCCTTTATGGGTTACAGTTCGGCGTATTATGTGGTGCCACAAATGGCTTTGATTGACCGGAAGGGCTTCATCCGTTACCAGACTCCCGAAAGGGAAAGCGGGGACTGGGATAAATTGATGAAGGAAGATGTTGTCCGGCAGCACGTTAAAGAACTGCTGTCGTCGGGAGCTTCTGCCTCTCGCTCGGGTTCGGGCAGTACTCGAGTAGCCTCAACGAAGAAGCCGTCCTAAATTTTCTTACGCGCCCGTAGCTCAGCTGGATAGAGCGTTTGCCTCCGGAGCAAAAGGTCAGAGGTTCGAATCCTCTCGGGCGTACCAGAATTACGGCGTAAGTGATTGAACTTAATCGCCCCGCCGACGACGATCACGAATCCTCCGGTTCTTCAAATTCGACTGAGTTGGGCCACTTTGGGCCACTTTTTTGGACGTAGGTGGCCTAAAAGGTGGCTTAGGCCACCCCTCTGTCTCGCACGGTGCGCCCCGTCCTCTGTCTGATGTCGCTCAGCGGACACCGGGAATGGCGGCCTCACTCACTACACGGGCGTTCAAACTCCGAGCTCGCTCAAACGCTAGCGTGGCCGCCGTCTCCTGGCCGCTGCTTTTCAGCGCCCGTCCGAGTGTGTATTGCGCGCTCGCATCATCGGGGTTCAACGCCACAGCCTTTTGCAACAGGCTGACTGCTTCCGCAATCCGACCCAGATGCAGTTTGGCTCTGCCTAGATACAAATACACGCCGTAGGAATCCGGTTTGAGTCTCATGGCTTGCTCAAGGTATGCGATACCTTGCTCGTCTTGATTTTCCCGGACGAGTAGACTACCCAGGAGATAGTTTGCTTCCTCGGCGCTTGCACCTTCTTTTAACGCTGCTCTTAATTGCGTGGCCGCATCCTCGGTCCGGTGCTCGCTGATGTACACTTTTCCCAGTTCAAGATGGATGCCCGGAAACCGCGGATCAAGCCGCACCACTTCAAGAAAGCTCTCTTCGGCCTGGGCAAAGACTGCCGCGTCGTAAGACGCTCTTCCGAAAAGAAACTGCACTCGCGCCGGTCCCGCCGCTTCCAACATCTGGTTGAAGACGGCTTGGGCCGCCTTCGAGTCACCGCCTTTCAGATAAGCAAATCCCAGCAAAAACAGCAGTTGCTCGTCATGAGGATTTTCCCCGGTTAGCAACTTGAGATCGCGAATCGCGGGCAACACCTCTCCGGTGTACAGACGGCAAACATCCAGCAACTGGCGCGCCTGCCGATTCCGCGGGTCCATGGCGAAAACACGCTCGAAGTAAGGCAACGCCCGGCTATGCGCTTCCTCTTTCAGATACACAATGCCGAGATTCAGCAGAATTGGTTCATCGTTCGGACTCAGACGCAGAGCACGTTGATATGCGGTGATTGCCTGATCAATACGATTTGTTCGAGCGTAAAGAATCCCAAGGTTTCCGATCGCTCCAACATGGTTGGGCTGCTGTCTGAGAACGGCTTGAAAACCTTGTTCGGCCACGCCATAATCGCCTGTCGAAAGAGCTTCGACGGCGCGATCAAAAGTGACCTGGGCGGGTTCGGATTCCGCGTTGGCAAGCAAGCCGCAGAGAAGCAGACATGCGGCATACCTCATAAACGGAATCATACCGGGCTGGTATCCAGGGCGAAGCGGGCAGCTCTTCGAACAAAAACTGCCCGCACGTATCCAGACGAAATTAGAACTCGAAGCGCAGCGCCATTTGGATGGTGCGCGGATCGCGCCAGGAGTTCACCTGACCGAAAGTGGCATCATTCGCGGCGTTGATGCCCAGGCCCGGCCCAAGGCCGTTGAAGCCGGCCCCGGTCCCTTGTCCCGTCGCGTTCACACCCGACAGGCCCCAGATTTGGGGATGATTGAACACATTGAAGACTTCGAAACGGTAGACAAGCTTCATGCGCTCAGTAAGGGCGAAGTTCTTAATCAAACTGCTATCCAGATTCTGAATCCAAGGCAACCGGAACGCGTTGCGGCCGGTGGAGCCATACGTCCCGTCGGCCGGCTGCTGGAAGGCCGCTGGGTTTATCCACTGCGAGCTGTTCTGGCCGGCGTACGGGTTTCCCACTACATTCACATACTGGGTACCGGCATTGTAGCCATCGAGGTTCCCGTTTGAGTAAATCGAAAACGGCATACCCGAATGGATGCTGAGGATGGACGTAAATTCCCAGCCGTTCAGCAGCACGCCCAGTGCGCGGTTTTGGGTTACTTGCGGAAAGAAATACACCCAGTCGGTGGAAAAGACGTGCGTTTGATCGTAGCCTGCGGTCGCGTATTGCGCGGCGATGTTGAACGGATTGTTGATCTGGTCCGAATCGTTGTCGACGATGTCCATTGTCTTTGAGAACGTGTAGTTGACATTGCCCGTCAGTCCCTTCGTGAAACGGCGTGTCGCACGAATCATCAAGGCGTCATAGCGCGAATAGGCATTAGTTTCCACCGCCGTCAAATTACCCCAACCGAGGTATGGCAGCAGAGCCGTGTAGTTTTTGTTCACGGAAGGGAGGGCGTTGGAATTGGCCGTGGTGTACCCGGCGGGCAGCGCATTCACTTGACGCTGATCCATCAGGTGGACGGCGTGATTCCCGGCGTAAGAGATGTCCAGCGTGAACCCCTTTCCCAGCTCATGCTGCACGCCGAAGTACCAGGAATAAATCGTGGGCATCGTATCGTTCGTCGGCAAGATGGTCATGGTGGGTGGACTCTGACCGGTGGCGGCCACGCTGAAGCTCGACACATTGCCATAGAGCGCCGTGGAACTAAACTGATTGGGATAGTTGGAACCCGCTCCGAAGTTGAAGTTGTTCTGGCGCAGGCGCTCGTTGAACATGCCGAATCCACCCCGGAGCGCCGTCTTGCCGTCGCCGAACAGATCATAGGCGAAGCCCACGCGCGGTTGCAAAAAGTTCTTGGTGGGCGCGAAGCCCTTCGGCACCCCGGCGCAAGGATCACAAATCAATCCCTCGTTCGTGAGTTCCTGCAACACATTCCCTTCGAGATAGCCGGTCCGCAGGTTGATTTGAGGAGCCGCGGCCGGGTTGTACTTGGATAAATCTACGCTGTAGAGGTGGAACGTACCTTCGCCGCCCGGCGTCCCGCCACGCACGATTGTGTACGTCGGCACTATGTGAGCAAAGCGTAGTCCGTAATTTAAGGTGAGCCTTCGATTGATCTTCCAGTTGTCCTGCGCATAGAAGTCCTGCTCCTGGAATCCGAAGTAGGGATAGATAGCGGCATTCGCTTCCGAATAGTTGTTGAAATTTCCCAACATGAGGTTCGCCAGGCCGTTTCCGGTATCGAGCGGCATCGAAGCGCTAGAGCTGAAATCGATGGTCGAATTTTGCGGCCAGGTGGCGGTTTGAGCCTTTTTGTCCCAGTTGATGTAAGCGCCAAATTTTATGGTGTGCACACCGAGCACTTTGGTCACGTTCTCTGTAATGGCGTAGTCCTTGCCCCAGTTGTGCCAACCGGGATTCCCCAGGCCAAAGTTCGTGCTAAGCGCGCCATCAGAGGTGCTGTATCCGGTCCCCGTATACGTGTTCACATTCGGAATCGAATTGGTGATGTTGGTCTGTGGATAAAGCTGCGGGAACGTAGCGCCGATGGCGCTGATGCTCGCCGCGTTGTTGCCCACCACCGACAAAGACTGCGATTGGTGATTGAAAGACAGGATGGTCTCCGCGGCTAAGGTGGGAGTGAAGGTGTTAACCAGGTTCCAAGACCAGGAACTGCCAGGCTTGGGCCGGACTTGCGGCTGGATGGGAAACGGCTCCGACGCCCACACACCCGTCTGAAACTGTTCCTTCTGGTAATCGTTCACCCAACGGAAAAACGTGCTGAACTTCTCGTTCACCTGGTAATCGACCCGCGCCAGATCCTGGTCTTTGTCCAGCACGTCGGGGTTGTTGAAGTAATAGCGGGAGTACCCTGCGCTCGGCGCCGGCGCCAGGCTGGCGTAGCCGGGAATTAGCTTGGTGTAGACATTTAGCAGCGCCGCACTCTGCTGGTTCCATTGAGACTGCGGAACGATATTGCCCGGATACGGCGTGCCGCCGGTGATGTTGCCATTGTTATCACGCGTGATCGTGCCGGGTTCAAACACCGTCCCGACCGGGTATGGCGCATACGGCATCTTGCTGCCGGGAACAATCCAGGCGCTGAAATTGCCGCTCAAAACCTGCGCATTGGGAACATCGGCGTAAGCACTGCCCGGCAGAGTACGGCGCGTCATTTCGCGGTTGTAGAAGAAGAAAAGTTTCTTATTGCCGGGAGTAGAGATTTTGGGAATGTACAACCAACCACCCAGATTTCCACCGAACTGGTCATACCGCAGAGTCGGGCTAAGCGTGTTGCAGAGCACGCACTTTGCGTCGAAAAAGTCATTGCGAAGGTACTCATAGGCATCCCCATGGAACTGGGCCGTACCCGACTTGGTCTGCACCGCAATCGCAACCCCTTCCGCACGCCCGTACTCGGCGTTAAAAGCGCTCTGAAGAACCCGGAACTCACCTAGCGCATCAATGCTCGGTTGAGTGTACTGGGACTGGTTGTCACCCACGTCCACGTTCGGCGAGCCATCCAGGTAGAAGTTATTTTCAGATCCCCGCCCACCAAGACCGTGGAACTGTGAAACGTCATTGAAATTTACATTGAAATCGCTCTGCGCCGAACTAGACATGCCGGGGACGGTGCTCATCAAAGCGATCCAGTTGCGGCCGTTCATCGGCAACTGCGAAATCTGTTCCTGATTCACCAGGTATGCTTTATCCATGCTGTTGAGGTCTACCGGCGGAGCAATCTCATTCACCGCTACCGTCTGACTAACCTCGCCGACAGATAAGGTGATGTTCCCCAGCGCTACCTGCCGGTTTACGTCGACGTCGAAGCTGATCGTAGTCTTCTTGAATCCCGGCGTTTCGATCGTGACTGCGTACCTGCCGGGCTCGATATCCAGCTCGCTAAACCGGCCGTTGGCATCCGTAGTCGTCTTCTTCACCACCTCATTCTTGTTTACGTCCGCAATCGTGACGGTAGCGCCTGCAACAGCACCGCCGCTTGAATCGACTACCGTCCCCGTAACCGGCTGGGACTGGGCCATCAATGATTGTCGAGTGCCGAGTGTCAGCAAGATAAGCCCGAACAGAAACGCCGGGATTCCGAATCGTTTGTAAGCTAAATACCTCATAGAGTCTCCTTGGACTTGATCCTGGGAATGGATTCTGCGTACCTGGTACGGCGCGGTAAGGTACATTCCAGGCAAAGCTGTCGAAATATGTTGAGATAGTGTCACAAATCCAATCCCGCGCTAGGGGATACACCGTGAAAGAATCTACAGCTATCCGATTAGGGATATAATCGAGCGAACACTAATGGGGTTTACGGCCGTTAACTCGCAGTCTTTAACGGGTGAACCGGGCGAGGAAGAGGTCCGGCGCGAGCTCGACCTCATCATTGCGAGCCGGGTTTTCCGCGGTAGCCGCCGCTGTCAGACGTTTCTGCAATACGTGGTTACTAAGACACTCGAGGGCGATAGTAAATTCCTCAAGGAACGAACCCTGGCCGTACACGTCTTCGGCCGAGAGGCCACCGAAGACCTCAGCGACGACAGCATCGTACGAGTGGGCGCGCGCGAAGTGCGCAAGCGCCTCGCGCAGTATTACATCGATGAGGGCGCCCAGGACGCGCTGCGGATCGAGCTTCCGGCCGGATGCTACATCCCAAGCTTCCACTGGCGCCTGCCTGCGGCTGCGGCAGAGGTGGAGCCAGAACTGCCGCGGGAGCACCCCAAACCGGAGCTGAGCCCATTCTCAGGACGCATACGCCTTGACCGCAAACTGTCCATCGCCGGCGCAATCTTGTTATTAGGGTGCTTAGCGGCGGTTGCGTTGGGAGTTATAGCCCTGCCGCGGAGTGCTTTCGATACCTTTTGGCAACCGGCCTTCAGCCAGACGGCGCCGCTGATGATCGCTATCGCCCATCCTATTGTGTATCAGCCCTCTTTGCGGGCGCAACAGCTGGATGGGAACCGCAACGGGTATCCGGTCCCACCTGTTCAGCGTCCTCTTGGCCTGGCCCCTACCCTTCTCGATGGTTCCGATTTTGTTCCGGCCCTGAATCAATATGTTGGGTTTGGGGATGCTGAAGCTGCCTTACGGGTGTCGTCCTTATTTGCTCAGCACCATGCCCGGTCGCGTGTCCGCCTGGCCAGCAGAATGGATTTCAACGACCTGCGGGGCTCCGGTACGGTCCTGATTGGAGCGTACACAAACCGTTGGACCATGGACCTTACTAAGAACATGCGGTATCGCTTCGACTATTACGCCCAAGCAAAGCCGTGCATCGCCGAAAAATCCGCCGGTTGCCGCTGGACGTTGACGACCAAGGCCGATGATGGACGATCCGCCGAAGATTACATCCTGCTCTGCCGCCTGCCGAACTCTGCGACGAATGGTTTTATTGTGGTGTGTGCCGGTCTAAACGTCTACGGAACAGAGGAAGCAGGCAGAATTATCGCCGATCCGGCCTCGCTTACCCCCATCCTCCGCGAGCTCCCCAAGCACTGGCCCGATCACAACCTGGAAATGGTTTTGCACGTCGCGGTTGTCGGCGATGCTCCCGCCCAATCGGAACTCCTTTCCGTCCACAGCTGGTAAATGGCCCACCGGGATAGTATTCTTCACCAGAGAGCTTCTCCGTGCGGATTACTGCTGCCGTCTTGTTATGCGTCCCCGTTCTAACGTTGGCCGATTCGCGCGTTTTTCCAGTTGCGACGGAATTGCGCTCCGCCCGCTTCACCATGACCTTGGACGGGCAACCTGCCGAGGTTGTCCACGCGGCAACAACCTACCACTTCGTAAACTTCGAATTTCGCGGACCTACGACTGTTTCGATCGCCGCGCAGACAGATGATTATTGGTTGCCAGGCGTGGAAGTTCAGCCCTGGCGTTGGGGTATCCGTCCCACCGTGAACGGCCGAACCATCACCTTCACGGTGAACGAAGCCGGGAAATTTTCGATTAGCCGTCCAGGCGATCATGGCGCCGGCTCGGAAATGCTCTTCCTGTTCGCAAATCCGCCCCAAACCGATGCTCCTAAAGCCAATGCACCTGGCCTGCGGTATTTCGGCCCAGGTGTCTACCGGAATAGCATCGACGCGCGTACCGGCGATCGAATTTATCTCGCCCCGGGGGCTTTTGTGTTTGGTTCCATCAACATTTGGGCCGCGCACGATGTGCGCATCTGGGGCCGTGGAACCGTCGTCTACGATGGGCCGCAAAACCCCGCTTCCGACGAAGGTTGGATGCACAAGCCAAACTGGCACGGTATTGTCATGGACCATGCCGCCGATATCCGGATCAGCGGCATCACGGTGGTTGTGCGCAGCCGCACTTGGATGATTCAGCTTTTAAGTTCACGTCAGCTGCTGTTTGAGAATGTCAAAGTCATTGGCGGCTGTGCGGGAAATGCGAACCAGGATGGTATCGATTGGCTGGGCGGCGGGGATACGGTCATCCGCGATTGTTTCTTCCGCGCCTCCGACGACATCTTTGCTTTGTATGGCAACTGGCTTGGGTATGGCCAAGCGGCACTAACGACTCCCGGCGAGGATGTCATCAACATCCGCGTTGAAAAGTGCGTTTTATCCACCAGCATCTCGAATATAGTACGCGTCAGCTGGCCTAAGAAGATCTTCAACAGTCGCAATTTCAGTCTGCGTGACTCGGACGTCATTCATATGGGGCAGGGCGGTTGCAAAGTCCCCTTCGCGCTGCTTGAGATCTGGGACCCGGGCGGCCGCGGGCAGCACTCGAACTACTTGTTCGAAGATGTCAGGCTGGAGCAATGGTACTCATTGCTTCAGCTGCGACAAGCCGAGCCCGCTATTCGCGATGTGTTGCTTCACCGAATCTGGACTCTCGGATCGCCGCAGCTAGTCCCCGATGTCACCGAGGGAGACGTCGGCGCTGTCGCCGTTTCCGACACTAACCTGGATACCCCGGGCCAGTCGTTCGCTTATCAATCAATCGCCAGTTCACCGACGCAACCGCCCGGCCGATTGCTGCGGTTTCACGCCAATGCCGAAGCCGTGTCTTACCGCTGGAGCTTTGGAGATGGCGCCGGCGCGGAGGGTAGAGATGTCACTCACGTATTTGCCGACACCGATGGAACCACGCACGACGGCTCGGGCCGCTTCCGGGTCATTCTGAACACCGTTAGCGCCGATAAGGCCGTCCGCTGGGACGCCCGCTCGGTTGTCGTGACCTCTGCGTATCAGCCTGCAACGGGAGGATCTTTGACGGCACAAGAAACTGGCGGATACACGTTTTACCTCATCGCCAATGACCCCGCCAGAGTCATCTTGGACGGTCAAGTGTTGCTGGAGAGCCCAACGCCGAAGCCGCAGGTCTGCGGGATGATCGGAAATATGGCACAACTCGCGGTTAAGCCGACCGGCCTCATGGCGGGGCCTCACTCGCTCCGCGTCGAACGCACCCACGCCGGCGGCGACGACAATTTCGCGCTGTTCTGGGAAGGACCCAATCTGCCACTCGCAAAAATCGATGTTGCCACTAGCGTAAATTCGAATTCAAAATAGTCCGCCCTTGCCCAACCCCACAGGCGCCAAACCCTCCAGCGCCAGTTCCGCAATCGACTCCGCAAACTCTGGGGACAACGAACCATGCCTTGCCAGCAAGCGAAATAAATCGGCCCGTACAGCAGATCGAGCACTAAGTCCAGGTCCAGCCCTGGCGCCAGCCGCCCCTCCCGCAGGTGGCTTTCGGCCTCCTTTGTCTGCACGCCGCCTAGGCCTGATCCATAACGAACGGAACGCCGCAGCCACCTCCAGGTCCAGCGGTTTTCTTCTTTTGTCAGCCGCTTCTTTCCCAGTTGGGTCAAGCTGTAGTACTTGCCTCTCCGATTGGCCTCCGGAGCAAAAGGTCAGAGGTTCGAATCCTCTCGGGCGTACCAAATCTCTATAGCGATTTGACAGAAATTCGCATCAGCTAACTTCGGCGCAAACTTAGCGCACCATGCGCACGTACCAGAGTATAGATAGTTCTTGCTCCTGGGCTATGTTGCGCTTTGTTGTACCTTTCCTTTTAGTTTTCGCGACGCAAGCGTTCGCCGACGAAGATCCCGCCGTGTTCAAAAGCGATGTAGCTATGACACGGGTGGACGCACAGGTCGTTGATGCAAATGGACGGCCCATAACGGGTCTGGAGGTCGGCGATTTCACGCTACGGCTCGATGGCCATGTACTGCCTATTCGAAATATTGCAAGCGAGAACATGCCGTTGGATATTCTGCTGTTGCTCGATGTGAGCGGCAGCATGCAGCCGCATGTGCAACGCATTGCTTCAGCCGCGCAAGAGGCTCTGAATGTGCTTGCTCCGAAAGATCGTGTCGCCATTATGATCTTCGATACGGTGACGCGCGTGAGGCTCCCCTTCCGGAACAGTCATACTGATGTGACGAGTGAGTTAAACCACATACTACGCTCCGAGGGGTTCAATGGCGGAACGCGGATCACGCATGCACTTCTGGAGGCAACCAGCTATCTACAGCGGGAAGGTAGGCCGGAGGCGCGACGAGCAATCGTGGTCCTTACGGATGACCAGACGCAAGATGAGGAGGAGGAAGGCCGGGTAGAGAGTGCCCTTGCTCACGCTAACGCAGTGCTCAGTTTTCTACAGGCCCCATACGAGCCGCCGGGCATGAACGGTGGAGGTCCGCCTCGCCGGCACGGCACCTGGGGCAGTGGCGGAGGCGGCTGGCCGGGCGGAGGCGGTATTGGATTTCCCGGTAGCGGCCCGGTGACTTTGGGACGAGGTCCCGGTGTGTATGGAGGGGACCGTTCGCATACAGCAGGGACAGCCGACATTGCGCACGAGTCGGGAGGCGACACGATGCAGGTGGAGGACGCTACCGCGCTGCAAGATACGCTGGAACGTCTGCGACAACGTTACGCGCTTTACTTCTACTTGCCTGAAGGGTCGAGACCGGCGGGCCAGGGAGCGGTAAAGGTTGATCTTTCGCCAGAGGGCCGTCGACGGTTTGAGGATGCTGAAATCCACTACCGACGCGTGTATCTTTCGGGCGATAGCACAGAGCACACCGGCGCGACCGCGGTGACGCGCGCACCGGCAACACCGGTTAGCACTGGTGATGCGCCTGCTGACGACGGCGACCCGTCGATCTCTAAAGGCCGACGAGTAGCTGTCAACGAAAGCTCAGGTGCGCAAGTGAATACGGTGGACCCCAATACGCGAGATTCAGATACGGACTTGAATCCGCCTGGAAAAGATACGACGAATAAAGGGACATCGCCTACCGGCGGATGGCCGCGCGTCAATCACTTCAGTTGGGCAACTCAGTAGACTTGTCCGGGTATCCGTATGGAGGAATAAATGCCTACATCGCAGCGTGCGGCCCGAGATAAGTGTCTACAGCTTTGGTGGTGATACCCATGTTGGCGGCGATTGTCTTGACCGTGATGCCCTTTTGTTGCATGGCATGAGCCTGCACGGGGCTGATAGTTGCGCGGTGTCGGAACCCGTGTTTTACTGCCAGAAGATTGCGGCGCTATTTATCGTGTGCGCTCGGCTTATCACTCGAGGGGGGAACGAGTCCCTTAAGCCGTAGATACATGGCTAAGATTCCATACTGCTCTCTGTCGTGACCGCTAATCCCGGAAAGTATGCCCAGTCTTGATCTCTGGCCCATGGGCGTTTTGATCATCTCGGCAGCATTCGCGTCGCTCAACGAGCCGAACGCCTTGTCGCACTCGGCGAAGGCGTCGTTCAAGGCTGCTATGACGTTGGCCTTGGCCGCCTTACCTGCGCCAGCTGGTTTCTTGTCATCGCCGACGACCCCGGCACACGTTCGCATTTGCGAGTCCGCGACGTGGTCCAGTACCTCCGCGAAGGTGCGCACGTCGGGCAGCGGTTTGAAGCTGTAACCGTCGTCCGGCATCTTGTCGGCCGACTTCCCGATGTTGTTCTTGACGGCGGTATAGGTCTGCGTTATTTCCGCCGACATTCCCGACACCGGTGCTTGCGCTTTCGATCCATAAGCGCACGCTAAGCCCACAACTGACACCAATAAACAAGAGCGTCTCACGTGATACCCTCTTCCCAATCTTCTGATTCTCTAACCGTTGTCATTTTAGTTCACCCCACGCCCGGCGGCGATGGGCGTTTCGGGAGCTGTGGTTAAATACTGCGCTATCGTTATGGATTCATGCGCCGCGCCGTTCCCTCGCATTCCGTGTTATTTCTGCTCTGCTCGTTGCTTTCGGCGCAGCAGTTTTCGCCCGATCTCTTCAGCGGGCTTGAGTGGCGCCTGATCGGGCCATTTCGTGGCGGTCGCTCCGTCGCGGTTTCGGGAGTGAGCGGAGGTCGTTCGACATTCTATTTCGGAGGCGTGGATGGCGGTGTTTGGAGGAGTACCGATGCCGGCACGGTCTGGACGTCTCTCTTTGACGGTCAGCACGTGGCCTCCATTGGCGCGCTTGAAGTGGCGCCTTCCGATCCGAACGTGATCTACGCGGGTACGGGTGAAGCAGACATCCGGTCCGACCTGGCGAGCGGTGACGGCGTGTACAAATCGGTCGACGCCGGCAGAACGTGGAAGAACGTTGGGTTGAAGGATACGCGTCAGATCAGCCGCGTGGTTATCGACCCACGCAACGCGAACGTAATCTTGGTGGCCGCATTAGGGCACGCGTATGCGCCCAATGAGGAGCGCGGTGTTTTTCGGTCCAAAGACGGCGGGGAGACTTGGGAGAAGGTGCTCTACCGCGGGCCCCGGATTGGGGCTGCCGACCTTGCGATCGCCAGCGACGAGCCCAGCATTCTGTTCGCTGCGATGTGGGAAGCGCATCGGCCGGCTTGGAGCACCTATGCACCGGTCGGGGGCCCAGGTAGCGGTTTGTATCGTTCGAGAGACGGCGGTATCACGTGGGACCAGCTCACCGGGCACGGTCTGCCTGCCGACGTTTGGGGGCGCGTGGGAATCCCCGTCGCGCGCGGAACGCCCGGTAAGCGCGTCTATGCAGCTATTGAGGCGAAGGAATCCGGGCTCTATCGGAGCGATGACGGCGGCGCTAATTGGATTCGCGTCAACAGCGACCCGCGGATCACCAGCCGAGCTTGGTACTTCAGCTGCATCACGGCAGATCCGAACGATGCCGACGTTCTCTACGTTCCCAATGTTGCTCTTTACAAGCTGAGCGACGGCGGCAAAACCTTGAGGGTGGTGCGCGGAGCTCCTGGCGGGGATGACTATCACCAGCTCTGGGTTGATCCAGCTAACTCTTTACACATGGTGCTCGGGTCCGACCAAGGCGCCACCGTGAGCCTCAATGGCGGACTCACCTGGAGTACGTGGTATAACCAGCCGACGGCACAGTTTTATCACGTCATCACGGACAACGCATTCCCATATCACGTTTACGGCGCGCAGCAGGATAGCGGAACCGCCGCCACGGCGAGCCGCACCGATCACGGCGAGATCGACGCCCGCGATTGGTTCACAGTCGGCGGAAGCGAAAGCGGATACCTTGCTCCGGATCCGAGAGATCCCAACATCTTCTATATCAGCGGCACTTTTGGAACCGTCAGCCGCTTTGATCGCCGCACAATGCAGAGCCAGAACATCGCACCTTCGCTGTTGCCCGGCTTCGGAACCGAAATCAACGAGCGAAAGTACCGTGATCCGTGGACGCCGGTACTGGTGTTTTCTCCCGCCCAGCCGAATGCCCTTTACCTTGGCACTCAGTACGTTATGCGGACCCTAGATGGTGGTTTGCATTGGCAAACCATCAGCTCTGATCTGACGGGCGCGAACAGCAGTGTGATGGCAGCTAAGCTCCACGATGCGCCAACACTTGAAAACGCCAAGGAGCGTGGCTACGGAACCGTTTACACGATTGCGCCCTCTCCCCTGAGCGCCGCTGAAATCTGGGCCGGGAGCGACACCGGTTTAATTCACTGCACGCGCGATGGGGGTAAGACCTGGTCGAACGTCACCCCTCCAGGCGTTTCGTCCTGGAGCAAGATCACCCAAATAGAAGCCTCGCATTTTGATCCCAGCACAGCGTATGCGGCGGTTGATCGTCATCGCTTGGATGACCGGCGGCCATATTTGTTCCGCACCCGCGATTACGGGAAGACTTGGCAGCCGATCATCGACGGGATTGCTGAGGATGCATTCGTCAACTCCGTTCGAGAAGATCCAAAACAGAAAGGGCTGCTGTTTGCAGGCACCGAATTCGGAGTCTATATTTCTTTCGACGACGGTGATCATTGGCAGTCGCTACAACTCAATCTTCCGATCACCTCTGTGCGCGACTTGCGGATTCACGGAGACGATCTGATAGTCGCGACACACGGGCGCTCGTTCTGGATCTTGGACGATATTGCGCCCTTGCGTCAGATCGGTACAAGGTTTACGTCCGGCGGCGCCTGGTTATACAAGCCGGCGCAAGCAATTCGCATAACGAGCGATAATTTCGCGGGCACGCCTTTGCCGCCCGAAGAGCCGCAGGCTCGGAACCCCCCACGGGGGGCCTACATTGACTATTTTCTGGAGAGCGCCGCTAAGACTCCAGTGGAGCTTGAGATCCTGGATGCAAAAGGGAAAACCGTCCGAAGGTTCACAAGCCTGGACAAGCTTCCCGAGCCACCGAAGGACCCACCTATCGCTTCACGTTGGTTCAGCAAGCCGCAACAGCTCAGCAGCGAAGTTGGGATGCATCGCTTTGTTTGGGATCTGCGCTGGGGTCGCATGGGTGAGCAAACGACTGCTGATGTGGAGGACTCCGGTATGGAGACCTGGATCGGGCCCTCCGTATTGCCCGGAACATATCAAGTGAAGCTGGAGGTGAATGGAAAACGATTTGTGCAACCACTGGAAGTGATGATGGATCCTCGCTCAACTGCAAGCCGGGCTGAGTTGCAGCAGCAGTTCGATTGGTCGCAGCGTGCTTTCGAGGATATGATCGCGGCCCGGAGAGCTGGCGCCGAGGTGAGAGGGCTTCGCATACAGCTTGACAAAATCAAAGCTGGGCTACATCAGGGACAGACATCATTGATGGCGAGCGTGGTAACAACGGATGAGACAGCGCGCCGAATTCAGACTGGCGGAAATCCGGGAAACAATGAGGGTTTGGATGGAATCAACCGCTCTTTCGTGATTGCCTTGTCCGCTCTTGAGAGCGCTGACCGGGCGACGCCATCGCAGGTGTTTGCTC
>CAXUCT010000020.1:16151-20876 GCA_964249415.1 uncultured Bryobacteraceae bacterium
CTGTATCAGGAATCGGCACGAACGCTGAGATCCAAACTTTTCGAGTGGAATGCTCTAAAACAGACGGCCGTTCCGGCGCTTAACCAACAGCTTCGTGACGCGGGGCTTGCGCCTATTCAGATTGTTCGCATAGAAGCGAGGCAACAGACCACCCTTTCTCAATAGTTCCCGTGTTAATGAAAAAGCACCTCAAGCGCCGAAGCGCACGAGGTGCTGGCACAGCCAGAGATTGCGATTTCTAGAGTGACGTCGCGCGGGCTCCTGCAGCACTTCCTTGCGTTACGCGTTGGTAAGCTTGCACGGCCGCTTTGGGAAGTAGCTTCCAAACCTTCTCAGCGGTAGCCTTTTCTTCCGCCTGAATCTGACGCGCCAAGCTTGCCGTCTGGCTGTCGCCGGATGCCTCTGCAACGCTTGCGAGCGCCTCGTACATGGCGATCTCGCTGTTCTCGACGGCATACGCCATCATCAGATTTTGAGTGGTTCGTTCTTCTTTTTCATGCCCTAGCTGTGCCACCTTAGGGCTCAAGCCGAAGACGTGCGCCAGGAAGCTTTTAGTGCCGGAAGGACTTCCACCCAGCGCTTCCAATCGCGCAGTTAAGCGCTCATACTGCCGCTTGGTCTCTACCGCATGTTGGCTAAATGCCGATTGGGCGGCCGCGTCATCGCCTTCTTTGGAAAACCCCTCTAGTTGGGTCTCAAAGCTCTTCTCGGCCGCGATTGCGTCCTCGAGATATCTCTTAATTACGTCTGCGCTTGTTTCAGCCATACTTATTCTCCTGTTGGAAGGACAGCATTCACTGACCTCTACATTTAATGAGACACGGCGTACCGTTCGCAGTTTCGGCGAAATATCAGCGGCTCGCGCCCGCAGCTTTATTGGTCGACCAGGGTTGGGGCTGATAGCTCCAGCCCCTTGTGCTGTAATCGCTGAATGTAATCAGCACCATGATGCTAAGCCACACCAGCCCGGCTATAACGAAGAGCTTGGTCAGACTAGTGGTGTAGCGAACGCCCATGAAAATCCAAGCGACCATAGACGCCTTCAAAACTGCAATCAGCAAAGCAACAACGATGTTGAACACACCCAGCTCAAGATGAGATACCAAGGTGGTCACTATCGTGAGGACGATCAAGCCGGCCCAAACTGCGACGAGCGTCCCGACGTTCGGAACATGCGAGTGTGACGTGTCCTGTTCTCTCATTTGCGATCTCCGATTAAGTAGAGCAAGGGGAACAGGAAGATCCAAACGATATCGACGAAATGCCAATACAGCCCAACCATCTCAACAGGAGAGAAGTAGGCACTGGTGAAAGCTCCCTTACGCGCCCTGACAAATAGCCAAGTCAACAAACCCAATCCCACAATCATGTGAATAGCATGCATGCCGGTCATGCAGAAGTACAGGAAGAAGAGAATTTGCGCGTGCTGGGCATACTGGACAGGCTCGTATTGGAAGTTGAAGCCGGGAATTAAATGCTCTACCCACTTGGAGTGGTATTCGAAAGCCTTGATGAGCAAAAAGATCGTTCCAAAGAACATCGTAAGAACCAGGAACAGCATAGTGTCTTTTCGCTTGTTTACCTGTGCGGCCCTCACAGCGAGCACCATAGTCAAGCTACTGCAGATGAGCACGGCCGTGTTTGTTCCGCCGAGTGCCACATCCATGAAGCGGCTGGTGCTCGCGAAAGCGTCGTAATACATGTTGCGGTAAACCGCATAGCTTGCAAACATGCCGCCGAAGAACAGGACTTCCGTGATGAGGAATGTCCACATGCCAAGAACGGATGCATCCATTTGCTGCTCAGGAGTAGCAAAATGGTGGCGCAGATGAGTGGCTTCTGCCGCTAACTCGTGGTCGTGTGCAACAGGAACAACAGTATCAGCCAAGTACTTCCTCCACGTCACCGTAGGCGTACGCCTCTTCCGTCACAACCGGCGTGACATCAAAGTTAAAAGTTGTGGGGGGGGATTGAATCTGCCATTCGAGACCCTTTGCGCCCCACGGATTACTGCCTGCTTTGGCCCCGTACTTCAGCGACCAAACAAAGTAAATCATCGGGATTACATATCCGACGCCAAGGATAGAAGCGCCAGCTGTTGAGAGCACGTTCAATGCCTGAAACTCGGGAGGATAGGCGTGATAACGCCGCGGCATACCGAGGTAGCCGAGAATAAATTGCGGGAAGAAGGTGAGATTGAAACCGATGAATACGATGAGGCAGGCGAACTTGGCCCAGCCTTCCGGATACATGCGACCGGTGATCTTCGGCCACCAGAAGTGCAAGCCGCCCATAAAGGCCATTACCATGCCTCCCACCATGACGTAATGGAAGTGGGCTACCACGAAATAGGTCCCGTGAGTGGCAATGTCGGCGCCGAGGCTTGCCAGATAGAGGCCCGTGAGACCGCCGATGGTGAACAGGCCTATGAAGCCGAACACGTAGAGCATCGGTGTATCGAATGAAAGCGACCCCTTGTACATAGTGGCCGTCCAGTTGAAGACCTTAATGGCCGATGGCACCGCAACCATGAAGCTCAAGAATGAAAAAGCCAGACCCGTATAAACGCTCTCACCCGTGAGGAACATGTGATGTCCCCACACTACGAAGCTCAGCACAGCAATGGCCATGCTCGAGAAGGCTATAAAGTTATAACCGAAGACGCGCTTGCGCGAGAAACACGTCACCAGCTCGGTGATGACTCCCATTCCCGGGAGAATCATGATGTAAACAGCCGGATGGGAATAGAACCAGAAGAGGTGTTGAAACAGGATGGGATCGCCGCCGATGTTCGGGTCGAAGATGCCCACGTGGGCAATTCGCTCAAAAGCGAGTAGCAGCAGCGTGATGGCGAGTACTGGCGTGCCTAAAACTTGAATCAAGCCAGTGGCATAATTGGCCCAGACGAATAGCGGCAAGCGCCCCCATGTCATTCCGGGAGCACGCATCTTATGAACCGTCACAATGAAGTTCAGCCCGGTAAGGATGGACGAAAAGCCCGCCGTGAATACGCCAAAAGCGGCGGCGAGAACATAGGAATTTGAGTACGTGCTGCTATAGGGCGCGTAGAAGGTCCACCCGGTATCTACTCCGCCGCGAATGACCGCATACATGGTCAAAATGGCGCCCAGCACATAGATGTACCAGCTAAGCAGGTTAACCCTAGGGAACGCCAGGTCTTTGGCGCCGACCATAATGGGAATCAAAAAATTCGCCAACGTTGCCGGTATGGATGGAACCAGGAAGAAAAACACCATCACGATGCCGTGCATCGAAAACAGCCGGTTGTAAGTCTCGGGAGCAAATATACCCTCAGGCTCCAGCAGATTGATTCGGAAGAGGACGGCCATCGCCCCGCCAACGAAAAACATCAGCGTAATAGAGATGAGGTAAAGAACCGCGATGCGCTTGTGGTCGGTCGTGAACAGCCAGCTCTTCCAGCCATGTTCGACGTTGAGGTAATTGACATCCTCGACTCTTGGTGTTGCGTAGGCGAGTGTTGTTGCCATATCGTTTTTGGTTTGATATTCCTACTGCTGCTGCGAGTTCACGGGGGTTTTGGAAGCGGGCGATGTACTGGTCGAAGTACCGCCAGCGGCGGTGGGCGCGATCACTATCGCTCCTTCCTGTGACCCCTGCTGCGAGGCCGGACCGTTTGGCGATAGGGACTTAATGTAACCAATTAGTTGGATCACCGTTTCCTCCGTAATCTGTCCCTTGAAGACCGGCATGATACCGGGCTGGAAACTTGCGACGATCTTCGCGTTAGGATCGAGGATCGATTCGCGAAGGTAAGCAGTATCCGCAATCACAGTTCGTCCGTCGCTTAACTGCACCGGCTTGTTATATAGGCCGCGCAAATTCGGGCCGCGGCCTTGTTGATCGAGCAAGTGGCAAGTGGAACACCCGAACTGCTGGAAGGCGCTCTGGCCCTGATCGGCTAGCGTTCCCTGTGCACCGCCTCCGCTCGCCCAGTTAGCGTATGCTTGCTGGTCCATTACGTTCACCCAGCCAATCATTCCGGCGTGCTGATTGCCGCAATACTCAGTGCAGAACAGGTGATAGCGGCCCGGCTTTGTGGCCGTGAACCAAAGGCTGTTGTAATGGCCCGGCACGACATCGTGGCGCACTCGGAACGCCGGGATGGAGAAACTGTGAATGACATCTTCCGATGCCATGGTTAACTTTACAGGCGTATTTGTTGGCACGTGTAGTTCATCTATCTCCCGTCCGCCATTCGGATATTGAATCTTCCACATCCACTGCTTACCGGTCACGAAGATCTCCATTGCATCTTTAGGCGGCTGCTGGGCGGCAAAGAAGATCTGCGCGCCCCAGGCAAACATGATCAGCATCACCAGAAAGGGCAGAATCGACCATGTCAGCTCGAGCTTGGTTGAACCTTCAATCTGAGTGGGAATGGGGTTTCGGCTGGCGTGGTATTTCCAGGCGAACAGCGCAATGGCGGCAAAGATCAGTAACGTCATTACGGCCGACACAACGGTCAAAAACCAATACAGACCGTCAATACTGCGCGATTGTTCGGAGGCGGCTACCGGGAAGAGTTGTAACTGCGCTAAAGGCCAAAGAGCCAAAGGTGCGGAACCAGACGCCCAAAAATTACCGCACATGCTGCACCTCTTTCCACGGCATGGCCACTTTCTGTTTTTTATCGTTTCGCATCAGGAGATAAAGGAGCCCCGCTAAGATCGCAATAGTTAGGCC
>CAXUCT010000021.1:0-1026 GCA_964249415.1 uncultured Bryobacteraceae bacterium
GCACATAATCCGCAATCGAAAGAACATTGCGCAGCAGAATTGTATCGGTCGCCGGATTAATAGCCACTCCCGCCCGCGCCCCGTGATCCTGAATCATGTGCAACGTCCGGTCCAGGTTGCGGCAGACCTCGTAATGCACGCTAACCGCATCCGCCCCGGCCTTAATGAAGATGGGCGCAAAAGTGTCTGGATCTTCAATCATCAAGTGGTGATCCAGCTTAAGCTTAGTGAAACGCCGCAGTGCCTCGGTAATCGGCGTGCCCATTGTGAAATTCGGCACGAAATGGCCGTCCATGATATCCACGTGGATCATTTGAGCACCCGCCTGCTCTACCTGGCGAACGTCGTCGCCCAAGTGCATGAAGTCTGCCGCGAAAATGGAGGGAACGATTTCGAGCACCGGACTGCTTTTCCCGATGGACTGAGCCCGTCAGTCCTGCCCACGCGAGCGCCTCCCCACGAGGCCGCCGCATTTCACACAAGAACCTTCCGCTCTCTTTGGGAACCTCAATATGGTATCACGCGATCAACGGATAATACTGCCGCGTAGAACCCGTCTCCTTCATCCCGTCCTGGTACTCTCCACATTTCCTCCTGGCAACGCAACTGGGGCCAAGCGCTTAACGCCTTGCGGATCACGTCCTCGTTCTCCTCCCGTTCTAGCGAGCAGGTGGCGTATACCAACTTTCCGTCCCCCTCCAGAAGCCGCACCGCTTTCCCCACCATGGCAAGCTGCTTCGACCCAAATCTACGGAAATCTCCCTCTTGGACGCGCCACTTAATTTCAGGGTTCCGCCCGAGCGTGCCAGTACCCGAACACGGCGCGTCGATGAAAATCCGGTCGAACCGGCACTCGAACGGAAGCGGAGCGGTCGCATCCAGAACCACCCGCGGGCACACCGCCGGGATCTCCCGTATCCGTTTCGGGCTCACGTCGCACGCCACCGCTAACCCAAGCGGCGTCTCCAAAGCTTGCAGCGTCTTGTTCCCCGGAGCCGCACACAGGTCTAAGTAACTCTGGCCCGG
>CAXUCT010000021.1:1036-6621 GCA_964249415.1 uncultured Bryobacteraceae bacterium
CGAGCCACGGCAGAATCGCCTGTGAACTAATATCCTGCAGCCTTATCGGAGGCTGAACGGCTGACCGCAACCGGAAACACCCCGGTATCCCGGTCGGTTCGACAAGCGCGCCTTCGGGCGGCTGCGATCCAGGCCGGACGCGTATGTAGGCCGTTGGCTCCTGCAGCGCCGCGCGCGCAATCGCGGCCCCCTCGCCCTCCCCGAAGTGTTCCGCCCAGCGGTCCATCATCCACGCTGGACAGGAAAGCTCGGTTTGCAGGTCGGGCCACGCTACGGGGTCCCGGTTCACCTTCCGCAGCACCGCATTCGTCAAGCCGACAGCCGCCCGCTTATGCTGTTTCACCAGCTCCACTGCTTCGTGCACAGCGGCGTGGGGCGGAATGCGCTCTAGATAGCGGAGCTGAAACAGAGCGCTCCGGAGTGCAATTACCACCGCGGAATCCAGATCATTTGCCTTCCGTCCGGAATACCGGAATATGAGGTAATCCAGCTGCAGCTGATAACGCAGGCATCCGAAGACTATCTGCGCAGCTAAGCCCGCATCCCGTAGCGCCAGTTTCCGCCCCAGCTCGCGCAAACTGTCCGACGCATAAGCGCCTTCCGCCACCGCGTTCAGTACTTCGTAGGCCACCCATCGAGCGGGGGAGATTCGCTGCGTCAAACCGGCGTTCACAGACATCAAACAATCAATCTAACTGTTGCGTACCAACAAATTAAGCCGAATTTCGCTGTTTACGAGTTGCTGGACCTATGCTAATATGCTAATAGCCTCTCGGAAGCAATCTTCTTCGAGGTGCGCCTCGTACTTCCCCGGAGCAAAATAAAACTAAATAATGAGCTTTACCGTTTTCCTAGGAAATCTGCCTACCTGGGTGGCCAAGGACGATATCAAGTCGTGGCTGACCTCAGAAAACCTTGTATTCGACGACATCAAAGTCATCCGCAATCCCGAAACCCAAGAATCAAAGGGATTCGCTTTCATAGAAACGCCAAACGAAGAGGAGATGAAGTCAATCATCCGTCGTTTCGACCGTGCTCCTTTGGAAGACCGTCTCCTGCGCGCTAACCAAGCGCAACCACCTAAGGCCGGCACCCCCGGTAAACCGCCAGTGAAAAATGCCGCCGCGACGGACCGTACCAGGCGTCCCGCTGCTGCTGCCACTACTGCCAATCCGTCGCAAATGCGTCGCACGAGTCCAAACAGCAACAATCGCCGCACACCCAATGCTCAAGGCCGTCAAAGTGCCTTTGCCGAGGAGCTCGCTAAGGCTCTCTAACAGCCTTTGCGTGCTTCCTCTCCGCTTTCCTGCTTTTACTCACCCTCTTTCTGTAAAAATTCAAGTGATATACTTCGCAACAATTGTTTGCGGCTCCGACTCTCGCGTTTAATTCGCGCGCAAGCCATTTAATACTCACCCGGAGGGGTGTGCACTTGGATGCGTCTTATTGGGATACTCTGCTTCTACGCGCCGGTTTTATTGCGGGCGTCACCTCGCTCTCCGCTCTTATCAGGCCGTTTGGCCTGTCTACGTTCGGCGCCTCCCTGGCCGGGTTTGGCGCCGGTCTCGCGTTGAACCTCATCGAACTCCGAGTCCGGCGCGCTCAGCTCACCTCCATTATTGGCGCCTCTCTCGGTGCCTTGCTGGGCGGCGTTCTGGGGCTTATTTTCGTTTTACTCCTCAGCCCCATTCCTTCCTTCAACGATCGTACGGCCCAGTTCTTTCGGCTCTCCGTGCCGCTGTTTAGCGGCTTCCTCGGCCTTCTCGTTGGAACGGCCAAATCAGACCTCATCGATCCCACCGGTCTCGGTCTGTTCGCCAAAGCCGACAGCAGCTCTTCTTCTGTTAAAATTCTTGACACTAGTGTTTTTATCGATGGACGCATTGCCGATATCGCCGAATCCGGTTTTATCGATGGCCGACTGCTGGTCCCGCAATTCGTGCTTCACGAGCTGCAACTGGTTGCCGATTCACCCGATTCCGCCAAACGCAACCGCGGCCGCCGCGGACTCGACATTGTGCAGCGTCTTCAAAAAATGCCGCGCCTCCGTATTGAAGTCACCGCGGAAGACTTCTCACGCGTTCGCGAAGTCGATCTGAAATTAATCGAGTTGGCCAAGTCGCGCCGCGCCAAGATCATCACCAACGATTTCAACCTGAACAAACTCGCTCAGGTGCAAGGCGTTGATGTGCTCAACATCAACGAACTCGCAAACGCTCTGAAGCCTGTAGTTCTGCCCGGCGAAAGCATGCGAGTGTTCGTGCTCAAAGAAGGCAAGGAGTACAACCAAGGTGTCGCTTATCTTGATGACGGAACTATGGTGGTGGTCGATAACGCTCGCCGCCTCATCTCGAAAACCATCGACATCACGGTTACCAGCGTCTTGCAAACTACCGCCGGCAAAATGATCTTCGGCAAATACGACGAGCGTCTGCAAGGCGCGGTGGAACCCCGCTCCGCCGCTGCTTCCGCTACTGGCTCCAGCGCTTGACCCGTACCATGGAGCTATGACGGAGAGTACAAGCGGAACGATTTCCGCGCCGCATCTTGCACGTAAACCTATTCCGGCCATCTTGGCCCTCAGCATCGGCGTAGCTGTTTTTTTGGTTTGGTTGATCTATTTCAAAGGGAAGGTTGCCGCGCCTGACTGGGTGAGTTCGCTTCCAGCCGCTAACGCTTTCTTTAATTCTCTAAGCGCCCTTTGTCTCACTCTCGGTTACATCAACATCCGCAGAGGACGGCGTCTGATTCACATGCGGTTCATGATAAGCGCCACGGTCTTTTCCGCGCTTTTCCTCCTCAGCTACATCACTTATCACTATTTCCATGGCGACACCAAGTTTCCCGGCCACGGCTGGATTCGGCCCGTTTATTTCTTTATTCTGATCAGCCATATAGGTTTGTCCATGATCGCGCTGCCTCTTATTTTCGCCACGCTTTGGTATGCCCTTCGCAACCAGTTCCGCTTCCATCGCGCGATTGCCCGCTGGGCTTTTCCTGTGTGGCTTTATGTTTCGGTGACTGGCGTCGTCGTGTACTTCGTGCTAAAGACCTACACGTTGTAAATTGGTTCCGAGCCCTATGGCCGATAACCGCACCATTGACCAGTTGAATCATCTCGTCCACATCAACAAGGATGCTGTCGCGAGCCTCCATACAGCCGCCGAAAACGTCAAGAACTCAGAACTCGAAACCCTATTTGGAGGCTATGCCCGGCAGCACTCCAAATTCATCACGGAACTGGAGGGGGAAATCAAGCGCCTGGGTGGCGCCCGCTCCGATTCAGCGACCATTGGCGAATCTCTGCATCGCGCCTGGATGGACGTGACATCCGCGCTCTCCGGTCATTCTGCCGCAAGCATGCTGAACGCCTGCGAGAGCGGTGAAAACTCAGCCGAGATCGCCTACCATGATGCTTCCGATCAGAACCCAACCGGACAAATCCATGCGCTCATCGAAAAACACCACCAGCAGATTATCGGCTTTCATGCTCACTTGGCCCGGCTCGTAAAAGAAATGAAGGATGGCGTTGAGTTTCAGGCCAACGACCCGGATAAGTAGACACCGCCGTTATTGTTCCTTAGCCAACCTAAGTTCATCCTCCAATTCGTAAATCCGGTCTTTGAGCGCCTTATCTGGCTTGCTCCCGGCAACCGCCGCTTCTAGCTTTTTCTTCTGCGCGGCCAGCCGGTTTCCGAGCGCCACGACCTTCGGATTCAGAGCAGCTGGGTCGGGTTCCTTCGACGCCGGCGTGCGGGGCCCGCGCACGCTCTTCGCCTTAACCGGTATCGTGATCTTGTGGCCGAAATCCTCCTTTAATTCCCTCTGGATGTGCAACACTTCGGCAGCCAGTTGGTTGAAGCGTGCAATTAATTCCTTCTTCGCCTGGTTATGCAGCCTCTGATACGTCGCCTTTGCTTCTCGATATTGCTCGATGGTGTTTGCCATGAAACTCCTTTCGCTTCTCACCCCGGAATGCGAGCGCAAGCCTGCTCGAACCCGTCATCTGACACCATGAAATTTGGCACTATTGATTCATTACCTAAAAAGACACTGGCGGCTGGTCGCTCTCGCTCTCATCCTGGCTGCAGTGAACCAGATTTTTTCTTTACTAGATCCTCTAATCTTCCGCTACATTATTGACCGCTACGCAACCAAGTTCCATCAATTCACAACCCAACAGTTCATCAGTGGCGTAAGTCTCCTACTAGGCGCTGCAGTGGGCGTCGCCTTTATTTCACGCGTAGCGAAGAACTTTCAAGACTACTACGTTAACGTGGTCACCCAGCGTACCGGTGCTGAGCTGTATGCCGACGGCGTGGAGCGCTCGCTTTCGCTCCCCTACGCCGTCTTTGAAGATCAGCGGAGCGGCGAAACACTGGGCAAGCTGCAGAAAGTCCGCACCGATGTGGAACGCTTCATTGCCGCTTTCGTGAACATCTTATTCACCTCCACCGTCGGAGTTGTGTTCGTCACTGTGTACGCCCTGCGCGTCGATTGGGTTATCGCCCCGGCGTTCCTGCTAACCGTTCCCGTGCTGGGCGGCATCAGTTCCGTCTTAAGCCGCAAGATCAAGGCCATTCAGAAAACAATTGTCGCCGAAACGGCAGCGCTTGCCGGCGCCACCACCGAATCCCTCCGCAACATCGAACTCGTCAAAATATTGGGACTGGCGCGCCAGGAGGTCAATCGCTTGAATAGCACCACCGGCAAAATCCTGAAGCTGGAGCTCAAGAAAGTACGTTATCTACGCAGTCTCAGCTTCTTGCAGGGAACCGCCGTTAATCTCCTGCGCACCAGCATCCTGTTCCTGATGCTTTATCTCATCTTTACTCAGCGCATCACGGTAGGCCAATTTTTCTCGCTATTCATCTACTCGTTCTTTATCTTCGGGCCGCTCCAGGAACTTGGCAACGTCATTAACATCTATCGTGAAGCGGAAGCCTCTCTCAACAACCTCCAGGAAATTTTGCAAATTCCTCCGGAACCCAAGCCGGCGAATGCGGTGCCCCTCGGGAAACTGGAATCGCTTGAGTTTGACGATGTCAGCTTCAAACATCGCACCGCTCATCGACCCGCCGTCTGCGACGTCACCTTTCAGCTCTCCCGCGGTGAGACGGTCGCGTTTGTCGGGCCATCGGGCGCCGGCAAAACCACTCTGGTGAAGTTACTTGTCGGCCTTTATCCACCCGATACCGGCGTCGTTCGTTACAACGGCCTTCGCGCCGATCGAATCGACCCCGACCAATTACGCGCCCAAATTGGCTTCGTCACACAAGATACTCAACTGTTCTCGGGAACCATTCGAGAGAACCTTCTCTTCGTGCGTCCCGGCGCCACCGATGCGGAGTGCCTGGAGGTATTACATCGCGCCGCGGCCGATTCGCTGCTCGCACGCGCCGACAAAGGCCTGGACACGTTGATTGGCGAAGGCGGCGTCAAAGTCTCGGGTGGCGAGAAACAGCGCCTCTCCATCGCGCGAGCGCTGCTGCGAAATCCGCGCTTGCTGGTCTTCGACGAAGCCACTTCTTCGCTCGACTCCATCACGGAAGAGGAGATCACCCGCACCATTCGCGTTGTTGGCC
>CAXUCT010000021.1:6631-16816 GCA_964249415.1 uncultured Bryobacteraceae bacterium
TGACCATCCTCATCGCTCACCGGCTTTCCACCGTCATGCACGCTGAGCGAATCTATGTCCTTGAACGAGGGCGCATAGTCGAACAGGGTTCGCATTCGGATCTTGTCGCAACCACCGGTCTGTATTATGCGCTCTGGCGGCAGCAGATTGGCGAGGGCATGCTCGAGTCTTCGCCTGTCGCGCACTAGCGAACGATCTCCAGCGTTACCGTTGGGTTAGGACCGTATCGGTTGTGTCCAGAACACTCGGCCGTCGCCACCTGGCTCGAATCCCAGCCTCCGTGGCGTAGAGTTTCTGCGATTCCCGGTTTGCCGCCCACTCGCGATGATCTCGAATGAGCCTCGTCGTATTAAACGCAAGCGAGACAGGGTTCGTACGGATCATGTCGTTCCTTAGGGCTATTAGCGCTTGCGCCCATCTTTTTCTACCGCCAGATCTAGCAGCGGCCAAAGCGGAGTCGGTTGCGCGCGGATTCTGACAATCACTAATCCGCAGAGCCGCCACTTTTCCGTCTGTCCAGATCGAGGGATTCCGATCATCACCCCGCTCAGAGGATTCGCGAGGCACCAGGCTTGCCGACTCCACGCAGCCGGTCAGCGCCAGATCGTTTACCACCTTCGCGCGCTCGTTATCGATCAGCGGATCGCTTGCATGCGTCAAGTGCATTCTCCGGAACTTGTAATCGACATCCTCAGTCGCCGCGCTCGCCCAAATATCCTGCGTGCCCTGCCTCCACAAGCGTAAATGGTGACGCTTTGAAAATGTGTCCAGGCTCTTCTGATACTCCGCATCTGCCCTGAAGCCATTCAGCGTCAACCTCCCCATCGGCGCCGTTCTGTTGCCCATGCGCTGCACCATGCAATGGTACATGCCGTAAACGGCCATCATGGAGTGCCGTTGTGCGCCGGACCAGCCCGCCGCCTCGAACGCTCGATTGATAGATTCGCGCTTTCCTAGAAACAAAACGTTCACCAGGTCAGAGGCGTGATGGCGCTGCCAATCTGTTTGTTGCCGCGGAAGCTTCGCGAGCATGCTATGTATGTCGGCCCGGTCTACCGCAGCCAACGGCGCAATCCTCTCCTGGGAAGCTGCGGTAACGGGAATAGCCGTGTCGCTGGTTAGCTGGAGAAGCATCTCGGTTCCCGCGGGAAAGTAAATCTCAGGATCAGGAGACCGCGCGATAGCAACCTTTACCCCCATGAACGGCAAGCCGAAGTGTGGCTCTATGCACAACAGCGGGAGCACATAGTACGCCACTCCCGACGAGACATTCATCGTCGGATAGATGCCGCTGATCGTTCCCCTTTGGTTTACCTGTTCCTTGGCCGTCTCCACTTGTGTTACGCGCGCTTCAAACGGAACGGTCGTGCCACCCGGCAACCGCAAGGTTTCAAACCGGTAATCAATGCTCGACGTGAGATGTTTCAGCCCAAACCCAAGGCGGTCCACATTCCCGATCTTGCCGGAGAGAGTTGCTCCTTGTGGAATGAGCAGCCTTCCATCGGTGAAAACGGGTGCAATTACTATCGCCTGCACCGCGTCGCCAGGATGCGAGATGCGGCTTCCAGTCGCCACCGTCAGGCGCGCCTCTACACCGCTACCTCGCGGCAACACTTCCGCGCCTTGCAAACCACCGGGTAAAACTCCCGTGAGGATGAGCGTGAGCGCAGCAGCCAAGTCTCTTTTCATGCGAGGAACGCCTTTCGGGGCATTAATTCCGGTCAGCTTTACTGCGCTCCATGGAAAGAGACAAGTCGCCGAGTTTCATACTACCTTAGATCTAGTTATAACGGAAATCGCAGCGCTGTCCGCGGAAATTCTCACTCCATCTCCCAACCGCTAACCTTAAAATTTAGTAACGCTATGGTAAACCCTTGGCTGCGCTGGTGGACTGATAACGTCTCGCTGCTGGAGCAGCCCACATTCCCGCGCCTATTGCTGGCTTTGCTCCTTGGCTCAATCATTGGGGCCGAGCGGCAATGGCGGCAACGCGCAGCCGGCATGCGCACCAACACTCTGGTTTGTTTCGGCGCGGCAGCGTTTGTGGACCTCGGTTCCACCGTCGGCGGCCCCAACACCACAAATGTGATTGCTTATGTCATCTCCGGCGTGGGCTTCCTCGGCGCTGGCGCCATCATGAAGGAAGGCGGAAGCATTCGTGGACTCAACACCGCGGCTACCTTATGGTGTTCGGCCGCAGTCGGAGCCTGCGCAGGCGCCGGTGAGATGCTCGACGCTATCTTTGTCACCATCTTGCTCGTCACCATCAATCTCGCTCTGCGCCCTCTGTCCCGCTCCATTGATCGAAAGTCCCTGGCGGGGCGGGGAAGCGCAGGTGTTTACCGCTTAGCTATTACTTCCTCGCGGCAGCACGAACGCGAAGTGAGCGCGCTGATCATGCGCTCGCTAGCCGCCCGTCCGCTGACGTTGCGTGAAATGCCAACCGAATAGATCGACGAGATACTGATTAAAGCTGTCGTGGAATCCACCACCCGCGACAAGGCTTTGATTGAGAAGCTCGGCAACGACTTGAAGATTGACCCCAACGTCACCGCAGTCGAATGGGCCGCAGCAAGCATCGAGCCAGATTAGGGCGGTGTTTTCGCCCCCTTGAGCCGTAACATAGATAGGTATGGACGAACTAGTCTTCGAGGTTGTGCAGGAGGCCGATGGCGGCTACTGTGCCGAATGTCTGACGGAAAACATCTTCACACAAGGTGACTCTTGGGATGAACTCCGTCGAAATGTTCGTGAAGCTGTGACAGCCTTCTTTTTCGACCGGTCCGCTCCGGCAAGCATTCGGCTACATCTAATGCGGGACGAAGTGCTGTCGGTTGCGTGAAGATCCCACGGAACGTGTCCGGACGGCACTTGGCTGATGTACTCTGCCGGCGTTGGCAATACAGCGAAGTGCATCAAGTTGGAAGCCATATTATCGTCGAAACGTCCGAGCCGAGGCCTCAGCGCTGCTCACAATCCTTTGCGGCTCGGAACCCTCAGTTCCATTCTTCGAAAACGTCGCCCAACACAAGCAAGTCTCGCGAGATGAGATCGTTGACACGCTGTAGGGCCTTGCAGCCGTGGTTTGGCGCTATTCAAATGTCTCTGCCACAAGCACCGACGGATCGGCTCCAATCGTTCCCTCTAGCTCGGCGAGATAATCATTGCTCTTCACGCGCTGAAGCTGCGCACGGGCTGAAGCAATCCGCCCGTGCCAATCAATCTGCCGAGGCGGCGCGCCGTCCGCCATCCGTTCCTCTAGTGCCGCGTTGTGACGCGTCCAGAGCGCAATGTCAATAGATTGCTTCGTGCTCAGGCGCTCCCTGTACCAATCGCTCCCAAGCAACGATGCGCGCGTGAAAAGCTTTAACAAACATGGATTGCTCTCGCCCATGCCCTGATATTCGCCATGCGCCATGATGTGCAGCAAAGCTTTAATGGGCGGGCAGGCAGCCTCCACGCTCCCGTCTTTGAAATAGTTCAAGGCCACTGAGCGCTGTGCCTCCGTAATCGCCTGGACGCCGGCCGCGAACATCGCCAGGTCTTGCTTCTCTGGCCGCAAAACCTCCTCGGGAAACACGGCGTTAGGCATCTCGAAAATTCGCCCCAGAAAGCGATCCACGAAAAGCTCGGTAATGCGATACCCAAGCCTGCTCGCCAAAACCTTTCGGCCATTGAACTCGAAATCTTCCACCTTCTCGAGCAATCCATTCTTGATAAGGAACTGCGGGTCGCGTTCGTAAACGCGCATGCGGCACCATAGTTCCGGCACCAGCATGCTGTTGTCATGATCCACGCGATAGTTTGGGCCTATGTGTCCGGCGGCCGTAGTGAAGCCTGCATACCCGGTGAGAATCGCCGAGACCAACGCGTTGTTAACATCCACCACGGGCAGCATGGCGTTGAATGGGCCCTTCGTCAGCGCACCCTCGCTCCCGAATCCGGTGGTGGATGGCGACTTTCCCGTTAAGCTGCAAATAAAATCCATGAAGAGCTGAGGCAGCTCTTGATAATGGATGGGGTTGTAGACCGCAAGCGGCGGGATGCCTGCCTTCCGGTCGGGCGGATTGTTCCGGCGGCCCGCAAGAACTGCATTCACCGGAAAATACACAGGCTTGTCGTGCGGGATTTCGCGCGCCAGGCGCGTCCCTATTTCCGCAAGATAAAGGTCGCGCGGGTTCACTAGATCCGGCCGCTTCTGCAAATAGCGCGGATTTTTTGAAGGCTGTCCGTCAACCAATCGCGGATGCGCCGACGACACCACGAACTCGGTCGTTGGATCTTCCACGAACTGCCGAAGCAGGCGCTTCATCGGCTCGGTGTACTGATCAAACTCCACTGTGTGATCCACGATGGCCTGACCCTGCTCGGCATCTAACGGCTCAAAGTTCGAGAGAAAAGTGCCCGGAAGCGACACGTCCCGCTCCGCGTCCTTGTCGAAGCCGCGGTAAATGGCATCATCGGGTCGCTGAAATAGCAGGCTCTCGCAATTGTTCACCAGCTTCACGCTGTCGTTGCGGTACTCAGCGTCGAGATACGCAAGACTCGCGCTCGGCAGCACCACTGACGCGGTGATGTCGTCTTCCATCTGCACCTTGTCCGCGGGGTTGAAATCGGGGCGTAGCTTGTATATGCGCCAAGCGCCGTTCGGGTCGTACCCCATGCGCAGATAATTGCCCACGAGTTTTTGGTTTTCGAATTTCAGCTCATTGCCTAGGAATCCGTTGATGCGGTCTACGCTGAAATGCTCGCGCCAGTTTTCGTCCCAGTCCCCCCGGTAATATCGCTTCACTGTCACCAGAAGCTGGCGTACCGTTTGCGGGATGGTCGCAAGCCACTGGTTGTGCGCGTCCGTGTATTCCGGCGAAGGCGTCATCAGCTTAATCACCGAACCGAGCGAACGCTCCGGGCTCAGGATTCGCCGCCTGGCGCGGTGCTCGGATCGCGCCTCTTTGTAGATCGCAGTGAAGTCTTTTTTTAAGATTTCCGCCACCTCTTCAATTTCGCGGTCGAAGTCGCTGACGAAGATGGGTCCCCGGAGCATGATGCTGCCGATGGATTTCGAAATTTCGGATTTACCACCGCCCGAAACTGTCGACGGCTTATGGCAGAGCGTTGGGTCCGCGCGTGATGCCACCAGACGCCAGGCCGTCCCGCCCGTTTGTTTCTCAAGCCGGATTTTTGTGCCCCATGGCAACACATACGTTTCGCTCGCGCGCAGGATCAGCTGTTGTGCCTGCCCATTCTGCTGTTGCCATCTGACACAGCCTTCGCGAACACTAAATTCGGCATTCTCCGGAACGTAAAAGATGTCCGCAAACCGGCGATCGATCGCGTAGCCTTCGGGCCGTATATCCACGCGGTCGGCCAGCCAGTGCATGGCTTCGTTAAATTTCACTTGCTTGGTGAGCACTGTGCGTCCGGCGTAAAACTCTTGCCCAAGCACGTAGGCTGGAAACGCAATGGCGCCCCCCGCATGTTCTTCCTCGCACATGCCGTAGAGGTTCGCCGCGAAGCTGATTTGTGTTTTAACCTCTTTCTTGCAATACCCGTAATAGTTATCGGCGATGATCGTCACCATAACGCCGCGACGGTCGCGGCACACCAGTTTAAATGCCCCGCCATCGTTGTATTCCTCATCCGCATTGCGCCAGCACATGCCATCCGCACGCTGACGTTCGGTCGCCTCCTCATACCGCGGCAGGCCGAGTTCCTTCTTCTTCATGCCTAATAAATGCGGCGCCAGGATCACGCAGCCGGTATGTCCCGTCCAATGCATCACGTCAATCGCCGCATCATTTTCGGGCAGGTACGGGTCACCGCCGTTGCCGAAGATGCCCTCCACAAAGTCAAGATTGCTGACCAGACTTGCCGGCGCAAAAAACCGCGTCTCCATCGTCTTGGCAGGATCTGACCCCGTCGCCGGACACACCAGAGGACGCAACAGCAGCGTGACAAACAGCCGTACCTGTTCCTCCTGGCTTGCCGTAAACGGCAGCGTCAGAAGATCGGGCGGCGGAGACAGAGCTGCGGCAAGCAAGGACGCAAACGCACGCTTGGGTACAGCGATCTTATCCGCCGGAACCGGAAACCCCCCTTCCACTATGTGGAACACCCCTTGCGTTGTGCGCCGATCGCTCTTGGGGTTGTGAAGAATGCCCTGCGCCACTCGATAAGACTGCAAGTACGGCGACGCCAGCATGTCTCGATCCGGCGGTAGCGACATGACACGCGCCAAGCCCGGCCGGTCCAGCACGAAAGTGTTGCCGGGGAGCCGAGGCACGCCGTCAGGCACAAGGTCCCGGAAATCAACATCACTGAGATAGCTATCAAGAAACGCCTGTATGCGAGCATCCGCGGGACAAAGACGATACCCCAGCAACTGATCTTTTTGAAAGTAGTTGCGCAAGAGAGGACCGGCGATGTCCAGCGCATGCAGGTCTGCCGTACCCGTGCTAAAAGGCTGCCCAAGAGCAGACAGCTTCAAATTGATATAGCGGAATAGTTCCTCATTACGTTCTTCGGAACGGATATTTTGCGATTGCAGTCTCACCGAGTCTCCTGTTTTCGAACCCTCACGCTTCTCTCAAGCGCAGTACGGTCCCACTTGGCTAGCTCCGCGCCCGCTTCATACGTCCTTTGGAGAAACTCAAGTAGTCCGGCTTTCGGATTTTCAAGTCGCCGCAGATCGTCGTACATAAGAATAAACTCGGACAGTTTCGGATCGTAAAAGGCGGCTGCGGGTCCTACGCGCTGCTTGTCCAGACCGGCCGGCGCAGGCACTGTATAAGAATAAAATGCTGGCCCTTTCACCTCTCCACCACCAGGCCAGAATCCTGCGCTGATCACTTCGTGCGAATAAGCCTCACGCGTGATGGCATCTGCTCCGGGGCGCTCCGGCGCGCGTCGGCCCGAAAACCGGCTTACCGCCAGATCAAAACTACCCCAAAAGAAATGCACCGGACTGCACTTCCCAATGAACCGCGCCCTGAATTCTTGAAACACGCTCTCCACCCAAACCAGGATTCGCCAGAATCGAGTTGCAAACTCCGGGTCGTAGGAAGCATGAACGTGGTCATCTTCAAACGGAACCGGGTTGCTAACTTCATCGGGAGTTGTGTGTATCGTTACGTCAAGGCCAAGCGAGTGTAACTCTCTCATCACCTCGCCGTAAAAATCGGCGACCGAACGCGGCTTTAGCTTCACCGCTAGACTCGCCCCTTCACTTGTTCGGATCACCAATTCATGATCGAGAAAATCAAACTCCATCTCGAAGACCTGGGTCCCGTACTGGGTCCCGTAAGCAATTGCCGAAGTGCTTAGCCCTCGAGTGGTCACGTACAGCGTCACGTTCCACCAATGGTTCACCAGCGGCGTCGTCGTCTCGCGGATCTTTCCAACAATCTGCGTCCACATGTGAAGCGTTGCATAGGTGTCCTGCCAAGCTTCGAGCGGCAATTCCGGCAATGGCTCCAATTTCGGCGGCCGCATCGTGTTCTCGCTCTCGCCGCCCATCCTGCTTGTAATCATCGCGCTTTCTCGCAAGGTTATCAGCCAGCAGTGGCCTTTCGCGAAGTACAGTATTCAATATGCGAGCAACCTATTGGGAATTCAAGAACCGCGCACTCGTTATCGGCCTTCTAATTTTCGCCGCCTTCGGACTCTACTCTCTCGATTCGCAAAACGTGACTGCGGCTTTCGCTAATGCGCTGGAGCACCGGTTCGGTCTCAACGCGGATACGACCGCCCGCGTTCTGTTGTTCGCAGCCGCATTGCTGGTCGGGCTCGCTGCTCTACTCCGCACCTGGGCCTCAGCGTATTTAGAGACCAACGTCGTCTACGCGTCTAATGTCCAAACTGCCACGCTCGTGGCCGCTGGCCCCTATCGTTTCGTACGGAACCCCCTCTATCTTGCTAATGTATTGCTGGCGGTCGGAATAGGCTCCATGATGAGCCGAACCGGCTTCGTCTTCGGCGTCCTCGCGATGGTGATCTTCTCTTACCGCCTCATCTTTCGTGAAGAGGACCAACTGCGCCTTGCCCAAACAGCGCAATACGCTGCTTACCTGCGTGCTGTCCCCCGCCTATGGCCGTCGTTAACGTCGCGACTTCCGGCCTCCGCCCAGCTCCCGAATTGGAAAGCTGGATACAAAGCAGAGTCCTGGTATTGGGGCTTTGCACTTGCTGTCGCGGCGTTCGCCCTCACTCTTCAAATGAAATGGTTCTTCCTTGTGGTCGCCGCTAGCGTAGCCTTGCTGCTGGCTCTCTCCGCCGCAGCGGAACGCAAATCACGTTCCCGGCGTTCCACTACAGGCTAAGTTCACATGGTAAGGTCACGGCTGCGTCTTCGCAGCACCACCTTCGAGAAGCGGCAGAACCAGTTCGACTATCGGCCTCACGATCTTCTCTGCTTGGGTGTGTCCCGGCGTAGTGAACCACTGCTTCACTGCCCCGTAAAGTGCTGAACTCGCCGCCGCGCCAATCATTTCCTGTGACAGCGCCCGCTGAGAGCCCTTTTGTGGAATACCCCGTATCAGCACGTGGTAAATGGCTCCTGTGAGCGCCGCATCCACCATTGGTTGATAAGCCGCTTGCCGTTGGCAGGCGGAGCCACTATGCCTCTGCGTTAAATAGTCGCAGGCCGCCAAGACCAGAGAGCCCACGGCCTGGGGGCACGTTCCATCAAACGTCACATGGCGCTCCTGCAGGAGACGATGAAAGCCGCCGGCCACCATCGCCTCTAAAAGCCCAAACTTGTCCGTATAGTGATCGTAAAATGTAGCGCGGTTTACAGTGGCGGCCTCGGCGATGTCCTGCACCGAGATCTCGTCAAAGCTCTTCGTCTGCATCAAATTATCCAAGGCGCCTTGCAGAAGCTGCCGGGTGCGTCGAATGCGCGGATCACGTACCTCACAATCAGAGATCGGCATGACTCACTAGTTCCGAGCCTAGCAAAAGATCTGAATCGACAAAACAACACCTGTCGTCTAAGATAAGCGAACAGCAGCAGCTGGAGCCACAGTCAAAGGAGAACACAATGAAAGTAGCCGCGCTTATTTCACGTATTTTGCTAGGATTGGTCTTTTTGATCTTCGGCCTAAACGGATTCTTACACTTCATTCCCCAGCAACCGATGCCCGCGCTCGCCGGCCAGTATGTGGGCGCATTGTCCGCCTCTCACTTCATGGTGCTTGTTTTCCTCCTCCAGATCGCCGGCGGAATCTTGTTACTGCTAAACCGGTTCGTGCCGCTTGGGCTCGTCCTGCTAGCACCGGTCATTGTGAACATCTTCTTCTTTCACGCTCTGATGGCCCCCTCTGGTTTGGGTCTCGCCGTCGTCCTCGTCGTGCTTTGGACGATTGTCGCCCTCTATCACAAGCAGTATTTCGCCAGCCTGTTCGCGCAGCGTACGCCCAATGAATACCGATCGAACACCTGAGGCTGCACAGATAGAGATCGGTGTTGACAGCTTCGTTGAAACCACGCCCGACCCCTCTACCGGCACCACCATCACTCCCGTCGGTCGCGTGCGCGACCTGCTCGAAGAAATGGAATTGGCCGACCAGGTGGGACTGGATGTCTTCGGCATTGGCGAGCACCATCGCCCGGAGTACGTTGCCTCTGCGCCAGCCGTGATTCTCGCCGCTGCTGCCATGCGAACGAAGCGCATCCGTCTCGCAAGCGCCGTTACGGTCCTCAGCTCTGACGATCCTGTCCGCGTCTTCCAGGACTTCGCAACGCTTGACCTGATCTCCGGTGGGCGCGCCGAAATCATTATCGGTCGCGGTTCTTTTATTGAGTCTTACCCGCTCTTTGGCTTCCGCCTCGATGATTACGACGCCCTCTTTTCGGAGAAGCTTGATCTGCTTCTGAAAATTCGCGACAACGTCCACATCCACTGGTCCGGCAAGCATCGCGCGGCACTTACAGGGCAGGGCGTCTATCCACGCCCTCTGCAAGATCTGGTACCCATCCGCATCGGGGTCGGTGGGACGCCCCAATCTTTCGTGCGGGCCGGCACGCTAGGCCTCCCTCTTGCTGTCGCCATCATTGGCGGAGAACCCCATCGCTTCCGCCCCCTCATATACAAGCCCATGGACCTATCTCGGCGCCATGCTGCCTCATGGAAGCATCATGAACATTAGCATCGACAACCAACAAATCTGGGCTCCCGAAGTCTTCAAC
>CAXUCT010000021.1:16826-17311 GCA_964249415.1 uncultured Bryobacteraceae bacterium
GATGATCTTTATCCGTACTACGCGCACACGTTCACCAACATCGGCCGGGAACGCGGCTGGCCTCCAACAACGCGCCCCCAATTTGACGCCACCCGCGGCCCTACCGGCGCGCTGCTAGTCGGTGATCCCGAAGCAATCGCCGCCAAAATACTGTATGAGAATGAAGTCCTCGGCGGAATTTCCCGCATAACCATTCAGCTGACCCCGGGGAGCGTCCCTCATAAAAAAGTGATGCACGCCATCGAACTCCTCGGCACGCACGTCGCCCCATTGGTGAAAAAGGAACTCGCTAGAAGTCACTCTGCTGTCACCCTGTCCTAAACGAAGCTTACAAAACGAAGCTTACAAAGAGTTTACGATTGGAACGGGGACGGTACGCCGGACAGAATGTTTGATTTCATCTGTAACATCTGCACTTCGCCTTGCTCGGTGCCGTCTCGAACTAACCTCGGCCGGGAACAAGCAAATTGCGCTAAGTGTGGCTC
>CAXUCT010000021.1:17321-18195 GCA_964249415.1 uncultured Bryobacteraceae bacterium
CGTTGAGCTTTTCGGGACCAGCCTTCCGTTGAAGCTGTTTCCAAAAGCCAAGCATGTACGTGGGTTGGGGATGAGCGATTGGAAACCAATCGTGGACGGATTGGCCGAGAAGTTTAACTTCCAGAACACCTTTTTTCACACTCGTCCGAAGTTCGATTTATTACAACTTGAGCCCGAGTACCTAGGAGCTTATGACTTTGTCATTGCCAGCGAGGTCTTTGAGCATATCTCTCCACCGATCCAGCCCGCGTTTGATAATCTACCGCGTCTTCTTCGCCCAAACGGATTCATAGTCTTCACTGTTCCGTGGGCCCCCGATGGTGCCACGCAAGAACACTTCCCAAACCTCTTAGATTGGCGTGTCGTTGACCTGCGAACCGGATCAATTCTTGTAAACAGGGCTAGAAATGGCGATTTGGAGATCTTCGAAGATCTAATTTTTCATGGCGGGGCGGGACAGACGCTAGAAATGCGCCTTTTTACCCAGCCCGACTTGGCTAAACACCTCCAAAACGCAGGGCTGGTGAACTTTCAATTTGCTGAGGTGGAAGAGAATCCTGGCTTCGGAATCATATGGGAGGGTAATTGGTCAATGGGTCTGGTCGCGCGAACCACTCCCGGGGAGGCGGACTTGTTGAATGCTTCTGGCAGAAGCCAGTTCTAAAATCTAGAAGCGGGAGGAGTCGATAACTCCTCCCGCTTCTAGTGCGTGACTGCGCGACTACTTTGTGTGAACGATTAGCGTGGCCAACGTGTTGTCGGCGGTTAAAACTTTGCCGTTCGAGACATCCTGAAGGAAGAATATCTCGCCGTCGGTGACCCAAGCCCCCGTCTGTGCGGAGCCTGTGGGCCCGCCTAGCGCGAAGAGAGGTCC
>CAXUCT010000021.1:18205-19106 GCA_964249415.1 uncultured Bryobacteraceae bacterium
CGTACGCGCTGCCGACGCGAACCTCAACGTACTGCACAGGAGGTTGGCAACTCCACGATATCGTGGTGACACCGTATTGGGCCCCGTTCAAAGGAATGGGGTTCGGAGTAGCGGTGAGAATTGCCGTGTCTGTCGACGCGCCAGTGACGGCGGCAGTCATTAGGCTTGTACTCCCATTGACGCCGTTCGGGAAGAACCCGCCGGAGGAAAGGTTCGCGCCGCCATACGCGATCAACAGAACTTGGCCGGGCGTACGGATCTCCGTGAGCGCGTCCGTATCCGTGCTGAAGTATTGGACTCCAGAGGGAGGAGGCACGATGTCAGCTCCGTCCATCGGCGCAGTGGTGACATTTTGTTGAGCCATTAAAAGACGAATATTGCCGACGTGAAGAGCTTCGGTAGCCAAAATCCGCGAGGCATAACCAAGGATCGTCTTACTGGTAATCAGGGGAGCGGCGCCGCCGTAAGCGGTCACGCCGAGATCTTCAAAATTCCGGGCAACTCTCAAAAAATCGGCCTGACTGCCGAATCCATAATTGAGGGCGTTCAGATTAATTGCGGGCTTCGCAATCGGTGAACCACTATTTGAGAGAATGACGTCTTGGAGAAGCGCGACGTGCATGCGTTCCTCCTGACCTAATTCTTCCGCGACATTACGAGTAAAGTTGTCGGCAAAAGTAACCTTGTTCCCGCCGCTCGTGCCTCCGAGGGTGCCGGTCCCGGTGATAACGGTACCTAGGCTTTCGATGTTATATCCGGTGGTCGCCACCGTATAAAACTCAGCCTCTAGATATTCAAGGTTGAGCGCAAAGTTCAGTATATCGATATCCGAGGGGCCGGATGACTGCGCTTCCAGATTGGTTGGCTTAAGGGCCGACGCCACGCCAACGGCAGCGCTTGC
>CAXUCT010000021.1:19116-20616 GCA_964249415.1 uncultured Bryobacteraceae bacterium
GGTCATGCTGATCCTTTCGAAAGTAGAAGATGACCCAAGGCCAAGAAGTTTCGGTCAGCCGAGGAGTCAGAAAAAAACACTACTTATAGATACTACGACACTTAGTGTCAAACGGATTGCCAATTTCTTAGATTGGCAGCCGGTTTTCCGCAGAAAATCAAGCTGCTCCTCGAAGCTTCTTGAGCGCAGGCGTTTCCGGCTGAGTGGGTTGGAGGCTTCGCAGGCGATGAACTTCGGAGCGATAGACCGACTCCAGCCTAAACGTGGCATCGTAGGAATCGCGTTGGTGCTCTACCATCTGACGAGCCCGCCCGGCAAGCGCAATACGGTAGTCAGGATCTGAAAGCAGGTGCAGGACGGAACCAGCAAAGGCTTCCGGGGATTCGGCCAATTCGCAGACTTCGCCGGAGACCTGGGCGAGTCCTTCCGCGCCCACTTTCGTAGAGACAACGGGAATACCGCACGCGAACGCTTCCAGCAGCTTGACACGCACGCCCGAGCCGCTCAAAACGGGGCATATGAAAACAGCGAAGCGCTGAAGAGGCGCCTTGATGTCCGGAACCGCGCCCAGGAGCCGGATGTTCGGATGGCCGTCCCAGATGGCCGATGATTCCGGCGGGTCGGAGCCCACAATGTGCAACGTAACCCCAGGCCGGGCACTGATGATCTTCGGGAAGACCTCCTGGGTAAACCAGCGGAGCGCATCCAGGTTCGGAGAATGGCGGAAGCTGCCCAGGAACAGCAAGGTATCCGGAAGGCGCCCGGACGAAACGAAGTCGTAGCGGCGCGTATCGATGGCGGCCCGAACGTCCGAATCCACGCGGCCCCGCAGAGACGGCGCCAAGCGCAGCAAGTAACGCGCATTTTCGGCACTGCAGACCTGAACGCGCGTAAAGCGCTTTAAAAGACGCGGCTCATAAAAGCGCATGCGCAGGAATTCGAGAAAGAGATCGATATCGAAGCGGCTGGGACGAATGGTACGCAGCCGGCGACCCAGCGATTGCACTGAGATGTCATGTTCGAACAAAAAACACGGGATGTGGCGGAACCGGCCGGCGTACTGGCCGAGAATGGTGTATTCAAGTTGAACCACGTCGACGCTCTGCAGGTAGATGGTTCGCTGGATGAGCCGGTCGAATTCGGCCACGGCGAATTCGCGCACCGCGCTGGGGGTCAGCGTCCAGAAAGCGTCAATGGGAAAGTGCGGGCGCACCATGAATTGAGTTGTTTTGCACAACGACGAGAGGGAGCTTTGGGCAGCCAGCTGTTCCGGGGTATCCAGGAACGAAAGCAGATGCACGTCGGCGATTGCCGACAAAGGCGTCAGCGTTTCCTTCATGAAAACCGCTCCGCCGTGAACGGGCGGCTCAATCGGGTAGGGCGAAACAAACAGCACGTTGAGGCGCGAGGGAGCGGGAAGCGCGGGAGCTAGGAACCGATCGCGAAAGTAGCCCCCCGAGGGCCGAATGAACGCTTCGCGATCCGAAATAGTTTTTGAAG
>CAXUCT010000022.1:0-10331 GCA_964249415.1 uncultured Bryobacteraceae bacterium
GTGTAGACAGGGCGAGAAAGAGCTGAATGTCCGTCTTTCCCCCGAACTGCTCCGGATCGCGATTAACATTTTCGCAAAGGACTACCAGATTGTGGTCGTCACCCAACCATGTTTCAACGTTCTTGAGAGTCGCTTCGCGCGCCTGAAGAACGTCTGTCCAGGAACTCTCAAGCAAGCGAAGGTGATACCAGTGATCTTTCACGCGTTTGCGCCATTCGTGGAAGTTCTCCGGCGTGGGATCCTTTCTGGCGAGCGTCATGGCGCGCCGGCCGCGGCGATAGCGCTCTTTCAGGCCGGGCGCTAAAGCGGCGAAGCCGTCGGATGCCAGCGGCCAGTCCGGCACTCGTTCTCGCGCCGCGCGTAAAGTAGAGATGGCCTGCTCTACAGCCTGATCCGCCCCGGATGCCTGGTCGGTATCGCGTTTAGATTTTTCTAATCCCTGACGAATGGAGGCCAATGCACCCGGCCGTAAGCTCTCTTTGTACTTTTCGACGAGCCCGTCAAAGACTTCGATGATAGCGGTAGCATCGCGAAGCTCCGAGAGCTTCCGCCCAATGCCACCCAATTTCAGATTCTCGCGGGCGTAGATGCGGCCGAGTTCAGGTTGAACCAGCCGCAGTACACCGCGGACCTTTTTGAGACTCTTGCGGGCCTCATGAATCGCTTCATCACGATTGCCCGATTTTGCAAGCTGCTCCGTCGCGAAATCGATCTCCTCGATAACGATACGTCTGAGCCCTTCAGGAACCGGCTCGCTTTTTTTCAGGCGATACGCCATAACGCCTCAATGCCCTATAGGCAGGCTAGGAGTGACCTTCCTGTGATGATGTCGGCGCTACGTTCGACGCTTCGCCACCCGACTCCTTGCTTTTCTCTTCCTGATCCGCTTCCGCATTGCGGCCCAGTAACCGAAGGGCAGCTGACGTGACGTGCTCCGCTGTGAAACCGAACTTTTCCATGACCTCGGCTCCCGGCGCGGAGGCTCCAAAGTGGTCGATCCCAATGATGGTTCCCTCGTCGCCAGCCCACTTGTGCCAGCCGTAGCTTGAGCCCGCTTCCACCGTCACGCGCTTTTTTATGCTCCTCGGCAAGATGCTTTCACGATACCCCTCGTCTTGCGCATCGAACAAGTATTCGCTCGGCATGCTGACCACGCGCGCTTTCACGCCATAGCCTCCCAGCTTTTCCTCCGCCTTCATGCACAGGGCGACCTCAGATCCGGTTCCGATGAGAATCACTTCGGGTGATCCGCCCTGCGGCTCAGCCAAGATGTAGGCGCCCTTTGCGACGTTGATATTCTTCGCTTTACTTCGATCCAGGTGTGGCACATTTTGACGAGTCAGCGAGAACACCGTCGGCCCATTGTGCTGAATAGCTACCTCCCAACATTGGGCAGTCTCGGTGGCATCCGCCGGCCGCATCACATTCAGTTCGGGAATAGCACGCAGTCCAGCCAGTTGCTCAACCGGTTCATGCGTGGGGCCGTCCTCTCCCACGGCCACGCTGTCGTGCGTGAAAATGTAAAACGCTTTGAGCTTGCTTAAAGCACCCAGCCGAACGGCCGGCTTCATGTAATCGGAGAACACCATGAAAGTGGCGCTAAACGGAAGGATTCCGCCGTGCGCCGCCATGCCGTTGACGGCCGCGCCCATGGCGTGCTCGCGAACACCGAATGCGATGTTGCGGCCGGCATAACTCCATACGCCACCCACCGCGCCCTTCGCACCTGGACCCACGTATTCAGGAGGTTGGAAGTCCCCTTCCCCTTTCAATGCCGTATTTGTGGAAGGATTCAGATCGGCAGATCCGCCCATCAGATTCGGGATGTGCTTAGCAAGTGCGTTCATCACCTCCCCACCGGCAACGCGCGTTGCAATGGGTTTGTCTTCGGGCTTCCATTTAGGAAGATCCGCGTTCCAATTTTGCGGAAGCTTGCCGTCCATAATCTGCTGCAGCTCGGCCGCTTCTTTAGCGAAATCCTTTTGGTAAGCGCTCAGCTTCTTCTGCCACTCACTTTCCGTTTTAGCGCCCTTGTTGCCCACTTCGCGGAAAAAATTCACGGAGGCTTCTGGCAAATAGAACTTGTCCATGGACGGCCAGCCGAGTGCCGTCTTGGCGGCCTTTAGCTCGTCCTCCCCCAACGGATTGCCGTGCGCTTCAAACGAATCCTGCTTCTTGGGGCTGCCGTAGCCGATATGCGTGTGCACCAGGATGAGCGAAGGACGATCTGTCTCCGCCTGCGCCGCCTGAATCGCCTTTTCAATCTCTTCGGTGTTGTTGCCTTCGCGCACGTGGTGCGTGTGCCAGCCATCAGCATCAAAGCGCTTGGCGACGTCTTCGGTGAAGCAGAGACTCGTCTGTCCCGCTAGCGAGATGTGGTTGTCATCGTACAAATAGATCATCTTGCCCAGCCGGAGATGGCCGGCAAGTGAAGCGGCTTCTTGCGAGATACCCTCCATCAAATCGCCATCGCCGCAAATGCAATACGTATAGTGATGGATCAGGTCGTGCCCCGGGCGGTTAAAGGTTGCGGCCAGCCACGCTTCTGCGATGGCCAATCCGACGCCGTTTGCGAAACCCTGCCCCAGTGGTCCAGTAGAAACCTCAACGCCCGCCGTGTGCCCACGTTCCGGATGACCGGGAGTCTTGCTGCCCCATTGGCGGAAGCGCTTCAACTCTTCGAGCGGCAGATCATAACCGGTGAGATACAGCAGGCTGTACAGCAGCATGGAGCCGTGACCGGCGGAGAGCACGAAGCGGTCTCTATCGAACCAATTCGGATCTTGCGGATTGAACTTCAGGAACTTTGTCCACAGCGTGTAGGCCATGGCGGCCGCGCCCATCGGCATTCCGGGGTGGCCGGAGTTCGCCTGCTGCACGCTGTCGGCAGAGAGAAAGCGAATGGTATTGATGCTGAGATCTTCTAGCGTTTGGCTCTCGGTAACTGGCAAGGTGTTTCTCTCCTATTAAGTAAAAATCGGGAAGCAAAGTCGTTGGATGGAATACCGGACATCTTGTGACGTGCGAAGGCTACTCACTCGCGCCCGTTCGGTGAGCGCTCCAGGGATCGACCAAGCTGAGGCGACATGGGCCTGCTGTCAGCTTAATACCAACTGATTTTAGTTCCGCCCGAGAACGGGCGGGCGGGGTTCGCGCCAGTTATCCTGGTATAGAATGCTGTTGCGCGCCGTAGCTCTTGCTGCCTTGGCGCTGTTTCCACTCCGAGCGCAGGATAATCAGGGGCCGCCCGTAACGGGGCAGCCCGACCCGGCAGCAACGCCGGCCACCCCGGCGCTCATGAGTTGTCCGGCGGGGAGTCCGCTGGGAGCGGTGGAGCTGCAAGTACGATCACCCAAGGGCAGTGACCGGCCGCTGCCGTTTGCAACGATCAATCACCTAAGTGAAGGAGCCACGGTTCTCTACTCGCCCGTTTTGCGCGGCAAGGAGAAGCGGCCGGGCGAGATAGCGCTGGTGATGGTTCCCGCGCAGCGCCGCAAAGGCGAGGACGCGCTGGTGGTGACAGATCCCAAGCCCGCCGAAAAGCCGCAGGAATGGAAGATTTCTGAGACTACTTCTCTGGTTGCGTTCGTGTATGGGCCACAAGGGTTGAGCAAGAAGAAAGTGCGCAGCTTCCTCTCTCAGGACGATCTCTTAATTGGCCAACTGGCTGACTATGCAGACAAAACGGCGCAAGCCGAGGCGCTGGTGGCGGCGCTCTCCAACAGCGGCAGTTCCTCCCTTAGCGTAAACGCAGCGTTGACTGGTTTTGCCTCCCAATATGGTTTCGCAGCCCAGATTGACAAGAACGCCGCTCCCGCGACTCAGGCCGAGATGCTGTTTGCGTCCATGAACCCGCAGTTAGCAACCTACAATCCACTCTCCAGTTCCACCGCCCAACGAGCGGCACAAACCGCCAGTCTGGCCACCGCGGCAGCAACCTTGTTCTTAGGCAATCCGGTGGGCTTGGCCGCAGGGGGCACTGCCATGCTGCTGGATCTGCGCAACATCGCTTTTCCAGATACACAGTTCCGGTCCTCCTTCGCGCAGCCTTTGCCAAAGCCGGAAGCAGGACTAAATCTGTGCGGCCAGCGTGCACCGGCGCCGCCGCATACCAGAATTGCTTTCATCTGGGCGAGCCGGATTCCGAATGAACCTACGCCAGCCATTCAGATCGGCGAGGCAAGCTTTATTCCAGACACGCAGAAAAGCCCCGTTCCGGTGACCGTGCCGGAACGGGAATGGAGATATCTGCAGCGGGCTCGCGCCTGGACGCTGGTTAGTGATCAGGGCGCGAAGGCGACGGTTCCGGTTCTGAAGCTGGGCAATCAGAAAGAGATCGAGATCGATCTTTCCAAAGCCAATCTAAACCCAGGCGATTATCACTTGACCGGCTACTGGGATTGGGCGCCCTTTGAGGCAACGGGCCAAGTGCACATCCGGCTACTGAGTGACTTCACGCACGCGCGGCTGGAGCCTCTGTCGCAGGACCAGTTACTTGCCAGGGCAGGCAAGATTCCCGTCACTCTTACGGGCAGCGATTTTGAGTTCATGACGAAAGTGGAATTCAAGAAGGCAAAGGATGAATTCGCCACTCCTGAGCCCGTGCGCTTCGTTCTTCCAAAAGGGCTACGCGAAGGTCCCCAGGATCATATGGACGTACAGATCAATACCGGAGATTTAGATCCCGGGCAGTATGAATTACTGCTATCGCAGTCGGATGGCGAAAGCCACCCGATTGCTTTCAGCGTCCTACCCAATCCGCCGAAGATCGAGAATTTCCCTATTCTTGCCAACCAGGGCGTTGTTGCGCAGCATTACATTTTGAAGGGCGAACGGCTGGGATTACTGGCCAAGTTGGAAGCGCCCGGAGCGGTACTTGAATTGAGCGCCCCCAGTGCCGGACAGAATGAGCGGAACGTAAGCGTTCAATTGAAATCCGATCTCAAACCGGGAAACGAGTTGCCTATCAAGGCGTATCTCGAGGACCGCGCGGAACCTTTAACGTTCCCGAATGCGCTCGAGATCACCGGGCCGCTGCCCGTGGTTGCGAGTGCCAGGGTGGCGCCTGCCGCCGGAATTGCCGTTACTCTGCACCGCGATGAGTTCCCGGCCGGCTACACGATGAGCGCCATGCTGGACGTAAAGAACATCGAGCGTAGAAGTGTCTTGCAACTCGGGTGCTCTGATGACCCAAGCGAGAATACCTCCTTGCGCATTGGGCAGCAGACTACCGCCTCCAACCTGCAGCAGTTGTCGGCGGACCAGCTCTACCTTTCCTTTGATACGGGCGCGTTGCCGGCAGGATGCCTATTGCAAGCGGTCATCGATAACGGTCGCGGCGGGACGTCACAGCCATTCACCTTAGCGCACATCCTTCAAGTACCCCGGATCGACTCAATTCGAATCGATCCAGTTAAGTCAAGCGGATCTCAAGCTCAGGGTGGATTTCGTGATTACGTTCTGGTGGGACGCAACCTTGAAATGATCGAGAAGGTCGGATGGAATAGCGAGGAAGGCGTGGACGTGCCCTCATTACCGGCGCCAGTCCCTGGACAGGGTCAAATACAGTCGTTGCACGTGAACCTGCCCGACCGGCCGAAGCCAGCATCTCCTCTTTTTATTTGGCTGCGCGGCGACAGCGAGGGACGTGCGACCACTGTTGCGGCCTCATCCCCACGCGCCGCTGCTCCGGCCGGCGCTGTTCCCGCCGCTCTGGGCGAGGAAGTCCGCTAAGCATCTCCAGATAGGACTTGCGAGGGTGCCTTCCGATCTTTTGTGGATGTTTTATAGTTGAGGACGATTGTCGAATTTACCCAATCTGCTGACTTTGGTGCGCATCTTTCTGGTGCCGCTGTTGGTAGCCGCGCTGGTACAGCAGAATCTGCGCCTTCACTGGGGCAACAAGCTTTTACTGGCGAACGACTTCTTCGCCCTGACCGTGTTTCTGGCAGCGGCGCTCACGGATTTACTGGATGGCTATTTAGCCCGTCGATGGCGGCAAGTCACCACTGTGGGCACGCTGCTCGATCCAGTGGCGGATAAGCTGTTGATTTCAGCGGCCCTAATCTCTCTCGTAGAGATACGGCTGCTGCCGGGTTGGATGGTGATCCTGATCATCAGCCGCGAATTCGCTGTTTCGGGCCTACGAAGCATTGCTTCGGCGGAGGGCTACACCATCAAAGCCGGTGAACTGGGAAAGTCGAAAATGATACTCCAGGTGATCGGCGTGGCGCTGGTTCTGCTCTCCATCCGTTGGCCAGCTTTACGGGTGTATGCGTTGGGGGCGATGTGGGCCGTGGTAGTCTTCGGACTTACTTCCGCGGTCAATTACTTCCGTAGCTTTTGGCGCAAGGTGGATACCAGTATTAAGCTGCGGAGGCGCCATGAGTTGCTGACAATGGAAAGGCAGAAACGTCGGCTACAAAAAGCGGCTAAAAGTGGCGAGTTGACTTCCAGTGAGGCGAGAGCGTCTATTCGCCGCTAACGCTGTAACTGGTCAGCGCGATGTGAGCCGGCAGATCCAGAACTTCGTAGTTACTCTTTGTGAAGACAACAGTTCGAACCTGACCACGCGGCCCTAGCGGTCCGATCGACTTTCCGTTGAAAACGCAGCTAATTCCACCAGCGTTACCGGTACGGATACGCGCGGTCTCGTGGCCCTCCAGAACCTTAGTTTCAGTGGCGTCCAAGACACCTCGGAAGGTCTCTTTGCCGTCTTCTATAATCGACAGCCAGGTGCGCTCAATGGCCGAGAGTTCTACCCGGAACTCCGGGTTTGACTGATCGGCCGACACAGTGGGATCAGCGTTGTTACGGGCCTGATTGCCGTCTAAAGTTTCCGGCGCCCGTAAGGGAATCGTGGGGGCGCTGGTTGAGGAACCCGTGTTTGACGGCTTCGTGCTGGATAAAGGTTGCTGGTGCGAAGCAGGAGCGGGAGAGCTCTCAGCCGGCTGAGCCGCTGGCAAAGGAGCCAAGGACGCTTCTGAGCTGGCGGAACGGGCCGAATGATTTAACTCAAGCAGCGAGGCGAGCCGGGTAGTCTTCGAGTTCTGCCACAGCCCGTAAAACGATGAGCACGCAATCATCATCACGCCTAAGGAGGCGACGGAGTAAAGCCAACGGTAATTCCCTCGGCCACGCTTTACAGGAATTGGCGCGATCTTGGCTCGATCGGAGAATTGGTCTTCTCCCGGCATGCGCGGCTGCGGCATGGTAGCGGTGGCGGACTCGACAGCCTCGCCCAGCGTAGCCCAGTCCAACTTTAGATGTTCAGAAAACTGCCGGACAAAGCTCTTGTAAAAAAAGGGGGAGCCAAGACTCGTCAAGTCATCCGCTTCAATGGCCTGAAGTTTCTTAATGGGTATACGGCTATTCGCGGAGATACTGTCAAGCGTAAGCCCAAGGCGGAGGCGCGTTTCGCGGATCTGCTGTCCAACTGACTGCATAAAGTCTCAGGGCCGCGGCGCCCTACCCCACGTTCAAGGCTATAATACTACAGTTCCGTCGGCACGGATTTTTCCTAGCCGAGCTACGGAAAATTCCGTGCTGCCCCTCTAATTCGTTCCATATACTCATGTGTAAGTCTAATCGGCTCAACTTCCTTAACACTTTAGGTCGATTACACCTGTGTTTAGCGGCTATCCTCCTAGGCCTCTACCCCGGCTGTCTCCACAGTTCCGACCTCACCCTCTTTCGGGGAAGTACGGCGTTAGCCGACACCAGGCGCGCAGTATCATTCGGCGAACGACCCTCCGGGTCCGAAGCCATTCTCCAGTTGCGTGAATGGATTTCATCTGAACTGAAGCGGACTGGTGGCGAATTATCGCTGGACAGCTTTACTGGTGCGACTCCTGCCGGCCCCGTGCCCATGGTGAATCTGATTGTGCGATTCCCCGGAACCACCGGCAAAGCTATCGCGGTCACCGGTCACTACGACACCAAGCGCATTCCGATGGTTCATTTCGTGGGCGCGAACGACGCCGGTTCTTCCACCGGATTCCTGCTGGAATTCGCATACGTGGTTTCGAGGATAAAGCACCAGGACGACATCTACGTCGTGTTCTTCGACGGCGAAGAAGCCGTAGGAAATTGGACGGATCAGGACAGCCTATACGGCAGCAGGCATCTGGCTTCTAAGTGGGCGGCCGATGGGACCCTGTCGCGCATCAAGGCGCTGATCAACGTGGACATGATCGGCGATAAAAACCTGGATATAAACAACGAAGCAAATTCATCGCAATCGCTACGCGATCATGTCTCGCGCATTGCCGCAAAGCTTGGCGACAGCAAATATTTCCAGAAGAATCCAGGCGGCGTGGATGACGACCACATGCCCTTTATCAACGCTGGAGCGAACGCCATCGACATTATTGACCTGGACTATGGACCGAACAGCGCCTATTGGCATACGGCGGAAGACACCATGGACAAGCTAAGTGCGCAAAGCTTGCAGGTGGTGGGCGATGTGGTGCTGGAACTCGTGGAAGAGTTGGACCACACCTAGCTTATTTCAGCGGAGCGGCCGTCTTGCTTACCGGAGGGTGCTGCAATTCATCCGTCAGGATCGGCTTTAGAGCACTGAGCGCGATAGGACCGTTATACCGTTGCCCATCCACGAACAGTGAAGGCGTGCCCTCCACGCCGGCATCGTTGCCGTCCTGTACATCCCGCACTACGGTTTCACGCACTTCGGTTGAATCGATGTCGGCCTCGAAACGCTCCATATTCAACCCGCTGTCTTTGGCAAGCTGCATGATACTTTTGCGCGAGAGATCCTGATAGTGGTCATACATGGCGTCGTGCATTGCCCAAAACTTGTCCTGCTTTTGAGCCGCAATGGCTGCAGCGGCGGCAAGATCGGCGTAGGAGTGGATTTCAAGCGGGTACTGCTTGAAAATCAGCTTTACCTGAGTAGGGAAAGCGTTCAGCAAGGCTTTGATCTCCGGAACAGCAGCCGCGCAATAAGGGCACTGGAAGTCGGAGAACTCGACCAGAGTGATAGGCGCGCTCTGCGGCCCCAGAATGGGCGAACCCGAAACGGGAATAGCGACCGGATCGTCGAGTAACCGGTTCGTGGGCTCTACATGAGCCCACCTGGAAGCGGCCATGGCGGCGAGTGCGTCCTTATCGCTCTTTCCCGCTTTGACGGCGTCTATAAAAGTCTTGCTTAAGCCCGTGCTGTAGGCACACCCAGGATCCTCAACGCGGCACTGCGCCAGCTTCCTCCCACAGCCACAGGAACAGTCTTGCTCGCGCAGCACTTTGAGCACGTCGGCCTTCTGTGTCGTGGATAAGCCGCTGAAATCCACGCCCGCAAGTGAGGTGGCCGTCTTCCACTCCTGCGCCATCAACAAGCAAGCACCGAAAAGAGTGGCGCACCCGGCAAGTAGCGCGCGCAAGCGAAAACGGCTCATAATTCATTGTAGGCGCAGAGCGCTGCTAGGCAGGCAGTGAGCGAGAGCGAAGTAAAAACACTCCTATGCCGCCGCTCGACCGCATCACGAGAGATCCGCTAATCCTGGGCGGAAAGCCCTGTATACACGGTATGCAAATCACTGTCGGCGCACTCGTGGTCGCAATGGGACCCGCTCGGTGTCGATTTCGATTGCCCCATTTGAACATTCAAGCGTGCAGACCAGATCGCGTCCCTGCCGATTGGCGCACTAACATTTTGGTTTGCCGCTTGGTTAACGCTAACCTTCTGCTAATCACCGCTGGCTTAGTAATGTAGCCGATAAACACGCGGCTGCCTTCGGAAGTCTTTGTTTTCAACAATAATAACGGCCTATTTCCAAATAATCTTGGATGGATTAATCCGGCCTCTTTCTTGCTACAGCGTCGACACGCGCTACAAAGGAGAACATTATGCGGGAGCGGGGTGGACTAGTTGCGATGTTTGCCGCGGTGACTGCGGCAGCTTTTCACGTTGGGTCCGTCAGCACAGGACCGAAAACGAATGGGGGTAACAATGCGGCCCATGTGGCTGCGGATCAGCAACCTTCGGAAACGGCGCTGCTGAGAACGCTTTCAGAGTTCGACAAAGGTATCGAATTCCACTCCCCCTTGTGCGTAAAAGGGAAGTGCCCGCCTGGGGACATAAACGCCTGCTCGCGCCCGTTCGATTGGGTGATCGCCACAGTCCCTGATCCCGAGCATTCGAATCTGCAGCTTGATTTTGATCGTGAAGTTGAATCCATCGAGAATGCGGCGGAATTCTCCGGCTACCAATTTGAGCGCTACTGGTTTCCTTGGCGCGAACAGGATGCGCCGCCGGAAGAATCCTCTTACATTGTCCAACCCTCCGTCTCCGAAGAATACGGCCAGATCAGGAT
>CAXUCT010000022.1:10424-10767 GCA_964249415.1 uncultured Bryobacteraceae bacterium
CTGCGAAATTGAAGTCCTCTTCTGAACTGAGAGTTATAGGTCCTGGTTACTCCGGCAGCTTTGATTCACTCACTCGACTGATTGCCAACTATAACTTTCAGCAGATCAAAATCCGAAGTTGGACTTCAAGCTTTGCCTCACACGGTAACTTTCAATGCAGCAATCTGAAGGCGGATCTCAAGACGACCAGAATTCCAGCTGTTTTAGCCATTAACATCTTTGTGGACCACATTCGAAAGAATTGGAACGAAGGAGGTCCAGTCATTCTCCTGGCCGAAGAAGGGACCGAGTTCGCCGCCGGAATAGGACGAGCGCTTAAACCACACAGACGCCAAGCGAACAC
>CAXUCT010000022.1:10777-18707 GCA_964249415.1 uncultured Bryobacteraceae bacterium
ACCGATCCCGGCACAACGAAGGAGCTCGACATCGCGGATCGTCGTGTCTTCATGCTGCAGTTTCCTCGAAATATATCTGCTCTTCGGAACGCCACCGAAACCGATACCCATTTACCGGGTTTCGGCGACGACGCCAAGCGCTCGGAGATGCCAAGAAACGGCCTCGCTTTTTCGCTCAAAGGAGATGAACACTCCTCATCGGAAATCCCGAAATATTCGAAGCAGCAGACACCCGTTTCCCAGGAATCTGTCCTGTTTAGCATTGGCTCAATGCTAAAAACCGGTACCGTGCACTACGTGGGCATCGTTGCGTCCGATCCGCTGGACGCGCTCTTCCTCAGCCGCTACCTGCGATCCACCGCGCCGAACATACGGCTCTTCACTTTAGATTCAGACTTGCTCTTCGAACATGGGTCAGACAGCAGCGACTACGCAGGCATGTTGGCGGTGGGAACCTACCCGCTGTTTTCCATGAGTCAGTTGTGGACCGGCTCGCGAGGAACTCTCCATGTGTTCCCGAGTAGCGCCTTTGAGGCAACTTATAACGCCGTGATTTCCCTCTTGCGCACCATTGACGGCAGTCCGTCACAGCGGGATTCCGACCCGCTGCATTACACCTTGCAGGACTATCGCAATCCGTTTTCGGGCCCTAAAGGGCAGGACGTGCATCCGCCTCTTTGGATCAGTGTTGCCGCCAATAGCGGATTCGAACCTGTTGATATCCTCGACGTTCCCGAGAATCACTTCACCGCTAAAAGCGCCGCCGGCGACCCCAAACTGGTTCCGCAGTACTGGCCCACTTGGGGCTACTGCTTTTCGCTGATTCTGTTCTTCTGCATTCTCTACTGCTTCCTCATCTTGTGGGCGTTGCCCCAAGGCAAGCGCGACTTGGCGCTCTTCTCCGTGAAGCCGCGCGAGCCGAGTCCCTTTCCCAGAGCTTTGTTTCTATCCGCCATCGGTGTCTGTCTTTCCATCTTGGTGGCCATCTGGCTGGTCGTCCCGGGCGAGATTCTTCATGAAAATCTGCTCTATACTCCCAACACGAATCTTTCGTTGCCCGCACTCAAGGGATTCTCAATCGTCCTTTTATCCGCGGGAATTCTATGCTCAGCGGCCCTTCTCTTCGCCACATCCAATCGCCGGCGGCTCGGTTCGCATCAGCCTCCCAAGTGGACACCGCCTGTGCAGAGACGATTCAAGGCTGCTTCTGCAGGCGCTGCCTGCTCCCTCATCACGCTGGCATTTTTCTCTATCCCGCCACTGACCCGCAATCCGTTTCCAGACGAGGCGACAACGGTTCTCTTCCATCTTTGGTGTTTTCTCTGCGTCGCATGCTTCGTCCTGGGTGCCACGGTAACCTCCGCTCTATTTCCGCTCTGGGATGCAGTTGCTAGTACGGACCATCGCAAGCAGGCCGCCCTAGCGCGCCGCCCTCGCTGGAAACACACTCTGCATGTCCCCTATTTCTGGGTCTCCCTCGCTGCCATTGCAAGCGGTTTGCTGGTGATCTCCTACTCGTTCGCGGTCATTTTCAAAAGTGCCTCGCTCCCCGCGGATTTCCTCGCCGCCTGCAGAGCGTTGAATCTCACCAGCGGAGTTTCACCTCTGGTTCCCGCAACGCTGCTCATCATGAGTCTGATCGCGCTCACGTTCGTACAGCTGAAACGCTACACCCATCACGAAGATCGGTACCCGGCAATGCCTGATCTTTACGGAGACCAGTTCTGTCCGAAACTCGGCGACATCGTCGCGGAGATTCGCAAGCGCGTTCACTCCTTCTCCCCACATCCTGTGCACTTCGTGGCCGTTCTTGCGCTCGTCGCAGCAGTCCTATGCGGCGCCGGGCAAAGCCAGCAGACGCTAGAGACGACGCAACTCGACAGGCTCATCGTATGCTCCTGCCTCGGCGTGGCATTCTGTCTCTTGCTTATCTGGATACGCCTCCTGCTGATCTGGTCGGTATTCAGCGAGTTTCTTCAGCAGCTTGAACGTCACCCTCTTCGAGGCGTTTTCAGCTTGCTACCGCGTGGGTTCGTATGGTCGCCGGTTTGGCAAGGCGGCGGCAAGAAACGAACCCATGTCACCATCACCCGATCGCTCGAATGTACTCTGGCGCTTAAAAATCATCCTCATACGCCGCCGGCGCTGAAGCAAGCTCTTGATCCGAAGATTGAGCGCTTCAAAGAAGACGCCGTTGTCTTACTTCGCGCCTCGGCATCTCGCCGAAGAGTGTCGAAGCAGTTTTATGGTGCTCTCGAACGAAATCTTTCTGCCATCGCAACCGCCGCCGCCGGACACTTAGAAACCACAAAATGGCCGCACGGTGGCTACGAACTAAGAGGCGAACTCTCCACTAGAGAAGAGACCCGCAGGGCACTCCGCATCGGCCTCAAGCAGTATCAGGAGGAGGAACCGGAAACCATCTGCGGTGAACTCCTCGCCTTCCGCTTCTTGTCTATGATCAATTACGTTCTCTGGCAACTCGACAACCTCGTCGGATATCTCAGCTTCGGATTTCTTCTTCTAGCGCTCGCACTCGCTTCCTACGACTTCCGTTCTCGCACGATCATAGACTGGGCGCTCATCTTGATGTTCATTGTGCTGTCGACCGGAATCATCACCGTATTCGCCCAAGCCGACCGCGACGCAATACTCAGCCGCATCACGGGTACGGAGGAAGGCAAGCTGGACCGCCACTTCTTCGCCCATGTCTTTTCCTACGGCGCGGTGCCCACGCTGGTTCTGGCCGCTACCCACTTCCCCACCGTAGGCCGGTTTTTCTTTTCCTGGGTGAAGCCCGCTATGGAGGCGATCCACTAACCGCCGCCATCGAATTTAAAAGCAAGATGCGGAGTGTGGAGTTGAGAAAATGTCGTTAGAGTTGTTCTTGCAAAGGAAAGCAGAACTCAAATGACAACTTCTGAACGCAACCAGGCGGCCGCAACGCAGGTGACTGGCGATCCACGTTGGATCGCAATCGTTAATCGGGATGGCGCTGCCGAGGGTAGCTTCTACTTCTCCGTCAAGACTACTGGAATCTACTGCCGGCCATCGTGTGCCGCTCGATTGCCGCGGCCGGAGAATGTACAGTTTCACACCACCCCGAATGAAGCCGAGAAGGCTGGATTTCGGGCTTGCAAGCGTTGTAAGCCCGATGGAGCATCGCGAACCGAGCAACATGCCGCCGCCGTAGCAAAAATCTGCCGGCTGATAGAGAACTCAGAGGAAATCCCCGCTTTAACTAAACTTGCAGAGGCTGCCGATATGAGCCCGTACCATTTTCATCGTGTATTCAAGATGGTTACGGGAGTAACACCAACTGCGTTTGCTGCCGCGAAACGTGCCGGGAGGGTTCGCGAAAAACTGGGGGCAAGCGCGACGGTAACGGAGGCAATCTACGACGCCGGCTTCAACTCGAACGGCCGTTTCTACGCGACTTCGGACAATGTACTGGGTATGACTCCTACCGAGTTTCGCGCGGGCGGCGCGCGCAGGGAAATCCACTTTGCGGTCGGCGAATGCTCGCTTGGCTCCATCCTGGTCGCGAAAAGTGAGAAGGGTGTTTGCGCCATCCTGCTAGGAGATGATCCGGCACATCTCGTCAAGGATCTTGAAGACCGTTTTCCGCGTGCCACCTTGCTCGGCGGTGAAGGGGATTTTGAAGGCATGATTGCGAAAGTGGTGGGGATGGTGGAACAGCCTGCGCTTGGTCTCGATCTCCCTTTGGACATTCGCGGAACAGCCTTTCAGCAACGTGTCTGGCAGGCACTCCAACGAATTCCGTCCGGTACCACCGTCAGCTACACCGACATTGCCGGGCAGATTGGTATGCCCAAAGCCGTGCGAGCCGTGGCTCAGGCGTGCGGAGCGAACGCTCTTGCGGTCGCAATTCCCTGCCATCGCGTGGTTCGTTCCGATGGCGCTCTGTCCGGATATCGTTGGGGCATCGACCGTAAGCGGGCTTTGTTAGAAAGAGAAGCTGGCGCATGAACACACTCTTTTCAGCGAGCGCAGTCAACCAGGCCGCCGGCACACGTCCTTCCCTTCCCGGACCCTTAACTGAGAAAGTGAATGCTCTGGACTGGAGCCGCGTCACTCGCGAGCTCGACGGGCAGGGCAGCGCTGTTCTAGAGGGCCTGCTGTCGTCCCAAGACTGCCGCGCCCTCGTTTCTTTGTATCCCGAAGACAGCATGTTCCGCAGTCGCATTGTCATGGCACGGCATGGCTTTGGAAAGGGGGAGTACAAATACTTCAGCTATCCCCTCCCACCGGTCATCAACAGCCTGCGAAGCGCGCTCTACGAGCATCTTGTTCCGCTCGCGAATCAGTGGAACAGCACCATGGGCATGGAGGTTCGCTATCCTGAACAGCACGCCGCTTTCATTCAGCGTTGCCATGACGCCGGGCAGCAAAAACCCACGCCACTTCTCCTGCAGTATGGTGAAGGCGACTACAACTGCCTGCATCAGGATCTCTACGGCGAGCACGTCTTCCCTATTCAAGTTGCGGTTCTGTTGTCAGAGCCCGGCCGGGACTTCACAGGCGGAGAATTTGTTCTCACCGAGCAGCGTCCGCGCATGCAATCACGTTCTGAAGTAGTGCCATTACGCCAGGGTGATGCCGTGGCATTCGCCGTTCATCATCGGCCTGTGCAGGGCACGCGTGGATCATATCGCGTGAACATGCGGCACGGTGTCAGCCGATTGCGGTCAGGCCATCGTCACACGCTCGGCGTCATCTTTCACGATGCAACCTGATGTCGATGCGAACTGAAGAACGGTATGGATCTTTTTAGCAGCCTTGAACACGAGCCCGCCTCCGAGCCCATCGCCCCAGGAGCGGTGCTCCTCAGAGGCTTCGCCCTGAAGGGGGAACAGGCGCTTCTCTCCGCACTGGATGAAGCGGTAATGCGTTCACCGTTTCGGCATATGACCACGCCCGGAGGCTATCGCATGTCGGTGGGTATGACGAACTGCGGAAGTCTCGGTTGGGTCAGCGACCGCACGGGTTATCGTTATGACGCTATAGACCCTGAAACAGGGTGCCCTTGGCCAGCGATGCCGCCCCCGTTCCTGCATCTTGCAACGGGCGCCGCTGCCGCTGCCGGATTTGAGAACTTCGTTCCAGATGCCTGCCTGATCAATCGTTATGCTCCGGGTGCGAAGCTATCGCTCCATCAGGACAAGGACTTAAACCAGCCCATAGTCTCAGTCTCACTTGGAATCCCGGCGATCTTTCAATTTGGAAGCAACAATCGAAGCGATCCCACCAGGCGCATCTCCCTTGTCCACGGCGACGTAGTGGTGTGGGGCGGGCCTGCTCGCCTCCATTACCATGGCATATTGCCGCTCAAAGAGAACAATCATCCTAAAATCGGCGCCCACCGGATCAATCTCACCTTCCGCCGAGCGGGCTGAAGAGAGGTTAAAATGACCTGATGCTCCCTCCCGGCTCTGTTTTGCTCTCTGTCACGCCGCTGATTCCGACGGGTGGCAGCTTGGCTGATGCACTGAAGTTTTACGGAGAGCAACTGGGGTTTTCGGTAGTATGGCAAGCGGCCGGGATGGCTGGAATGACTCGCGACGCGATCTCTTTCAACTTGGTCGAAAACAGCAATCAGGAGTGGGCACTCAATAGCAGCTTCAGCGTCGGCGTCTCCGACCTCGATGCTCTCTACGATGAATACCGCGGCATCGCGGCGCGCGTAGGCCCGCTCGAGATGAAAGCATGGGGCAGACAGGAATTTCACGTGATTGTCCCATCCGGGGTGTGCTTCCAGTTCTACAGCCAGAACGGCTAGTCCGCTGTTGGGCCACCCGCAACATTTCACTTCTAAAATGTTTGGGTGGATAATAGTCGCTGGATAGGAGACCTGCCTGTCCGGAGGACTTTCCATGACTGAGCCGACCATCTCCTGCCCGCGCTGCAAATCTGATATCAAGCTCACTGAATCTCTCGCCGCCCCGCTCGTTGAAGCGACACGGCGCGATTATGAGCGTCGCCTCGATCAAAACAATCTGGAATGCGCCCAGCGCGAGGACGCCGTCCGCCAGCAGGAGCAAGCCTTTCTCAAAACTAAGCAGGAGTGGAAGGCGGCCGAGCAGGAGCGGTTCCGGCAGGAGCGGGAACGAATCGCGGAAGAGGAAACCCGACGCGCAGCGCTGAAGTTCTCGCTCGATCTGAATCAGAAGGCCCAGGAGGTTCAGCATCTCCAACAGGTTCTGAAGGGCCGCGAGCAGAAACTCGCCGAAGCGCAGAAGATGCAAGCCGAATGCATGCAGAAAGAGCGCGAGCTCACCGACCAGAAGCGTGAACTCGATCTCACGATCGAAAAGCGCGTCCAAGGCTCTCTGACCGTCGTCCGCGCCCAGGCTCGCCAGGAAGCAGAAGAGCAGTTAAAGCTGAAAGTCCTCGAAAAGGAACAGACCATCTGCTCCATGCAGAAGCAGATTGAAGATCTTAAGCGGAGGGCTGAGCAGGGTTCACAACAACTACAGGGCGAAGTGCAGGAACTGGAGCTGGAAGCCCTGCTCGCCGCAAAGTTTCCCTTTGACTCCATTCAGCCGGTGCGCAAGGGGGAATACGGTGGCGACTTGCTGCAGCGCGTAGTGAGCAGCCAGGGCCAGAGTTGCGGGTCCATTTTGTGGGAGACCAAGCGAACCAAAAACTGGAGTGATGGCTGGTTGCCGAAGCTGCGCGGAGACCAGCGCAATGCCAAGGCCGAAATCGCCGTAATTGTCAGTCATGCGTTGCCCAAAGACACGGAAGGATTCGAACTCATCGACGATGTGTGGGTGACGCATCCTCGCACCATGCTTTCCGTGGCATGTGTCCTCCGGCATAGCTTGATTGAGGTAGAGACCGCTCGACGTGCCTCCGAAGGGCAGCAAACGAAGGCGGAGATGGTGTATCAATATCTATCGGGCGCCAGATTCCGCCAACGCGTGCAGGCAATTGTGGAGGCCTTCACATCCATGCAGGAAGATCTCGATAAAGAAAAGCGCGCGATGCTGAAGCAGTGGGCAAAGCGCGACGAGCAGATCCAGCGGGTGATGCAGGCGACAGTAGGCATGTATGGAGACTTGCAAGGAATTGCCGGCAAGACTATGCAAGAGATAGAGGGCCTCGATATGGAAGATGCCGGGGCTTCGCTCGACGCGTCCGCTATGCAGCGCATCGCCTGAACGGGGAGCATGCGCAATCTCGGCTTAATCGGCGGTTTGGGGCCAGGCGCAACCGTGCACTACTACCGGGAGTTGGTGAAGACTCAACCCGGTGAGCTACTCATTGTGCATGCGGATGTGGATCGCGTCTTGAGAGATGTGGAGAACGGCGATCGCGCCGGGCTAGCTGTCTATTTCGCTCGCTTGATCGAACGCCTTCGAAGCGCTGGAGCGGAACTGGCGGCAATCTCGGCTATCGCACCTCACATCTGCATCCGCGAGCTCGAGAAGATTTCGTCGCTCCCATTAGTCGACATCATTGGAGAAGTGGGAGAGGAGATTCGTTCGCGCGGGTACAAAAAAGTTGCCCTGTTCGGCACGCGCTTCGTAATGGAATCTAGCCTGTTCGGAATGCTTGACGGAATTGACGTAGTCGTTCCCGAACAAGCAGAGACGATTCACCGCATCTACATGCAAATCGTCGCCGGCGGAACGGAAGGCAGGACTGTTCTGTCGGAAATCGCGCGAACTCTGCCTGTCGACGCCATCGTGTTAGCGGGAACCGATCTCTCTTTGATCTTCGATGAAACCAATACGGAGTTCCCGCATATCGATTGCGCGAAAGTGCATATCCAAGCCATCGCGCGGGCTCAACGCAACCTGCTTTCATAATGAGACATGACACCACTTCTTCCGTCTCTCCTGGCCTGCTGCCTTGTCTCCTCCAGCCTCTTAGGCCAAGACATGAAGCAGCAGCAGAATACTAA
>CAXUCT010000022.1:18717-20088 GCA_964249415.1 uncultured Bryobacteraceae bacterium
TGGGCCATCGCCATCCATGGCGGAGCCGGTTCAAGTGAGTGGGAGCACATGGACGCCGCTACCGCCGCTGCCTACGGTGCTTCGCTGAATCGAGCTCTGGATGCAGGTGTTGAAAAACTCAGCCATGGTGCACGGTCTCTTGATGCCACCGAAGCCGCGATCAAAGTACTCGAAGATGATCAGCTTTTCAATGCCGGCCGCGGTGCCGCCTTCAACGCCGAAGGCAAGAATGAGATGGATGCAGCCATCATGGATGGCGCCACACTGCAAGCTGGATCCGTTGCCGGAGTAAGTCGCACAAAGAATCCGATTTCGCTCGCCCGCGCCGTCATGGAGCGATCTCCGTATGTGATGCTTGCCGGTCCGGGTGCTGACTCATTTGCCGCCAGCATCGGCCTTCCCCAGATGCCTCCCTCGTACTTCTTTACTGAAATGCGCTGGCAGGAACTGCTCCAAATCCTCAAACAGCGTGGCAGCCCGCTGCCTTCACGGCCAACTGGTGTACCCGCCGCACCCACCAGCAAGCTGAATGACTCGCCCAGGCAGTCCCTGCCATTCAATCATCATTATGGAACCGTCGGTGTGGTGGCGCGGGATGCCCACGGCGACCTCAGCGCTGGTACATCCACGGGAGGAATGCAAGGGAAGCTGCCGGGCCGCGTCGGAGACTCCCCCATCATTGGCGCAGGCACCTACGCTTCCAACCAGTCCTGTGCGGTTTCCTCTACCGGCGTCGGAGAGTATTTCATTCGCCTATCCGTGGCTAAAGAAATCTGCGCCTTAATACAGTACCGCGGAATGTCAACTCAGGAAGCGGCCGATTATGTGATTCGCAGCGAAGTAGGCAAGCTGAAAGGCGGCGAGGGCGGAGTGATTGTGCTCAATCGAGAGAGTGACCCAATCTGGAGCTTCAATACCCGGGGCATGTTCCGCGCCAGACAGACACAGGACCAAGCGGCGCAGGTTGAGGTTGGAAAATAGCGTTGATAGGCCGACGCCTCCGAAGCGGCCCGCCAAGATAGATCTCAAGTAACGCCACATGATATCGAGCGAACGATAATTACTCTCACCTGTCCGGCTCGCTTCCCTCATGAACTCGGATTCGCCCAGCCTCCACAATCCAGAGCCGACCGGCTATTGACTCGATCGCCAACATATCCAAAAAATCACTCACGAACCTCGTCAGGAGACCCAGCGATGCACCTTTGGGCAAACGGAGAACTGCCATCCCGGCGGTTTCATCGGGTGGAAAACGAAGGACATCTGAAAAATCTAAGTCGAGTGAAAGTAGGCAGCGCTGTTCCCGAACGCACGTTTCATAAATCACATCGTCGCTCGCACCCTAAGCCTCTCGTGCATCACGGTCTCGAC
>CAXUCT010000023.1:0-2307 GCA_964249415.1 uncultured Bryobacteraceae bacterium
ATGGCGGGTGTGGGTGTCTTTGGTTTGCCGGGTCATTTTGTGAAGTGGTGTTGGCATTGTTGCCAGATTGAGGCGCTCGCGGACGCTTTCGGGCAGTGCGTCCTCTGGCATAGGAGCTTCGTTCAGGATGCGGTTCAACAGAGTGCGGAAGACGCGTGTGGAGATCTTGCCGGCGGCTTCATAGACGGCGACAATGCGGCCGCTGTGCAGCGTCTCTTCATCGGTTTCCTCGTCGCCCGAAAGAATCTCGACTTCGGGTTGGACCATGAGGCAACTGCCGCGTGGTCCGTCCAACTCGACCTTTCCAAAGAGGGCTGCGCGGGTACCGGAGACAAGGCTATCGGCGTAGCGCTCGCCATGAAACCAGCGGGTGATGAGGCGGCCGCCGGTGCCGTCTTCGAATGTGGCTTCAAAGAGACCGGACGCGCCGCGGCGAAAGCGGGACATTTTTGAACTGCTGACGCGGGCCAGCACAACGGCCTTCTCCCCCGGCGCGAGTTCCGCGATGGCTTTTATGTTGCGCCGGTCTTCGTAACGAAAGGGCGCGTAATAAAGCAGATCTGCCACGGTGGTCATGTCTTTGGCAGCGAGCATCTGCGCACGAGCGGGGCCGATCCCTTTCACGTATTGAAGTGGAGTGGAAAGGTCCAACTCTTTAGGCTAGCGTCCCGGGTCAAAGAAGCGCATCGATCGGTAAGGACCACTCCCTCACGGTCGTGGCTCGGTCAGGCGGCTTGTTTGGCTAAGCGAGGTGGGTTCTTAGCGCGCATGCGCTGCAAATGCTGTTCAATTTGCGCGATTGAAAAAACGAAGCCATTCGCAACCGGCTCAAAGGTTTGGCCGGCTTGTTGGGCGGCAAGGTAGAGCGCGGAGACTTCTTCTAGAGCTTGGTGTTGGTTGGCTTGGCGGGCTCCTTGAAGCTGGCGGAGTTCGGCGAGTTCTTTTTCGCGGCGGCGGGCGAGGCGGGCCTCCTGAAGCTGGAGGTTGCGGAGCTGCTTTTCGTATTTGATGAAGGTTTGAACTTCGATCATGCTGGCGCGGAGCGAAGGGTCGTGTTGATTAAACGATTCTGCGAATTCGATGTGGCCTTGGGCGAAGATGGCGGCTTCGAGCGATGGAATGCGCTTGAGACGCCAGGCGGTGTCGGCGACTGATTGAACCAGATCGGACTCGCGGGCGCCGACGGGGCGGAAGTCGTCAGCGTAGGCGCGGAGGTGCTGCTCGTAGGCGGGCGCGTCGTCAGTGGGGAGAAGGACGGTGCGGCCGGTGAGGCCAGTTTTCACGGCATTGAGCGAGGACTTGGCTTTGCCTTCAGGGGTGATGGGACCCGAGGAGAGCTGAGCATTGGAGCGGTTAGCGGCGAGTTGGGCGGGGGAGATGGGCGCGTGGGTGAAGAGCGCAGGTTCGGCGGAGGCGTCCTCCTCACTGAGTTCGCGACTGGAGGCGAGTGGTCCGGCGTCGGGCACCGCTTCGGCGAATAAATTTCGTTCCGCCTTCAGGGCGGCCTTCTTGGCTTTGCGCTCAGCAGCGCGGCGAATGGAGCGAGCGGTCATGGGTTCGAAGTCTCCTTCAAAAGAAAGAGCTCGCGAGAGGAGGGCGCCTCTAGCGAGCCTGTTTCGAAATGCTGGTTGAACGTAGCATGCGAGGGACTAAAAACGTTCTATGTAGGTTGAAATTTCCGTGTAAGTGGATGGATTTAGGGGAGAAATAAATGTGTGGAAAGTTGAACTGGGCAGCGAGGATGTCCGGAATTTAGTTGAAACCGGCGACTCTGGATTGTGAGTCAACCGGCGCTGGCGTGGCGAACCGGGATAGAACGGACGACAGCGAGTTCCAGTTCTTTAACCAGGATAGGCAATTCGCGGTAGCCTCGGATTCTGTTCCATCGAGATTCAGCCCATAACAAGCCGCTCGCGATCCATCGAAGGTATTGGTCTCCGCCGTACCAACGTTTCACGTTGCGGCAGACTGTCTCGACAATGGAGAACGCGGATTCGATGATGTTCGTGGATCTGAGGCTAGCTCTGAGCTTTCCCGGAACTCGCAGCTTGTGAACGGTCAAAGTCTCTTCCATGCCCTCCTGCAAACTTCGTGCGGCACTCGGATTGAGATGCATAAGTTGGTGCAGCAGGGTCTCCAGCGCACGCTTGGCATCGACATAGTCGCGCATCTCGTAAGCGTTCCGCAGTTTTACTCGGACGGCGCTCTGATGTTCGAGCGTCAGATGATCGACTACGTTGCGGATCTTGTGCACCTGGCAGCGTTGGACGATAGCGCACTTGCCCGCCATTTTGCGAACCGCTGCAT
>CAXUCT010000023.1:2317-4601 GCA_964249415.1 uncultured Bryobacteraceae bacterium
CCGGTTCACCACCGGGCTGTGCTCCGCGGCGCCCTGCCGCAAGCCGAGAATCACCTTTTCCCCCTGTAAAGTCAGGGCCAACGCTACGATGATCTGCTGCTGATTGAAGCAAGTGCCGTCCAGTAAAACGGCACAGAAGCCATAGCGATGCAGGGGACGCGTCTCCAGCTTTTGCAAGCGTGCACGGCTCGCCTCGATGAAGTGATCGCTGATGGTCGATTTCTCGATTCCGTACGCTTCCTTGAGTTGGCGCACAATGGCGCTGTAGCGCCGCGTGGTCAGGCCATGCATGATCTTGTGCCACACGGCTTCTTCCATCAGCGAGGCTTGTTGCAGCGCCTCATAGCTGCCGAGCGGCACTTCGCGTTGCCGCACGTCGCGAACGCGCGGACGCTGCAGTGCCACCTTCTGACCCGAGACGACGCACACGCCTCTCTGCCGTCCCCAGCGCACCGCCTCGCGAACGGCACTCGCTTTCTGCTTGGGGCCCACAACCCGATCCACTTCCCATCGCATCATCTGCTCGGCTACTTGCGTGAAGGTAGCTATCGCCAAATGCATCAACCCTTGCTGTACAAGGGCAGCTGCTTCCTTAACCGGCAGCGCTAACTGAATGGCATCCTCGGACTTGTTCGCCGCAGCCCGAAACTGCTGCAACGCCCCGTTGTTTGTTGATCTGATATTGTTTGTTCAACTCCGGCTTGAGTCGCTGTTTCAACTAAATTCCGGACATCCTCACTGGGCATCGCTGGATAGGCGCGTATTCGCCATACTTCTACTACTTGGGTCCCGACAGCAACATCTGTAGAGATTTACTGTTCTTCTGCGCAATGTAAACCTCCGTATGCGCTTGTATTTGCGCTGGTCTTTCCCCAATCATTCTCAGCGGGAGCGCAAGCTAAGGACTCTGCGGAAACCCTAGATCTGCAGATGTATTCGCGTATTCGAGCCGAGGGATTTCAACACTCGCACGTGATGGAATACGCGGCGGCGTTATTGGACAGTATTGGGCCGAGGCTTACCGGTTCACCGGCGATGGCTGCAGCCAGCCAGTGGACGATCAAACAGCTTACCGCCATGGGCTGCAGCAACGCTCATTTGGAGAGTTGGGGCGAGTTTGGCTTGGGATGGACGCAGTTGAGCGCGTCGTTAAGCATCGTAACCCCAGGGTCTGGTACATTCTTGGCGCAAGCTACCCCTTGGTCACCGCCAACAAAGGAAGAGGCCATAGCGGATCTGATCGCAGTTCCGGGGATGCAGACCGAGGGTGAGTTCGCGCCATGGAAAGGAAAGCTCAAGGGCAAGGTGATTTTATATGGGCACGCAGCGATGTCGCCAGAGGTAGATCCAGAGGACGTGCCGCGAATGGAACATGCTGATGCGGCGAAGCTGGCTAATTATGTTCAATATCCGCTTGACGAACCGGCTAAGACGTTGGACTACCGCAAAGTGTTCGCAGGGTTTGCCTTCCAAGAAAAGGTTGCCAAGTTTTTCGCCGCCGAAGGAGCCATTGCTGTCATTATGCCGGGCGGCTTAGGGGGCGTATTGCACGATGATTTGAACGCCTCCCTCGGATGGTCCGTCTTCAAACCGGAGCGAAGGCAATTGATTCCCGCTGAAGTGATCGAAACCGAAGCTCGGGATCGTTTGAGTCGACTTCTCAATCAGAAAGTACCCGTGAAGGTGAAGGTCCGAATCGACACGCGTTTCGACGAAGAGCACGCGCAGGGATTCAATACGATCGCAGAGATCGTAGGCACGGACCCAAAGTTGAAAGACGAAGTTGTGATTGTGGGCGGGCACCTGGGCAGTTGGTTCGCAGGAACTGGTGCAACAGATAATGGCGCGGGCGTGGTGGTGGCTATGGAAGCCATGCGCATTTTGAATAGTTTGGAGGCTAAGCGCGGCGTACGATCAGGATCGCTCTCTGGTCTGGGGAGGAACAAGGACTCTTAGGATCTTTGGGCTATGTTACAAGCCACTACGCTACGCTTCATTTCTCTGAGGCTCCAGAGGACAAGGAAGTACCGCTATCCTTACGAGATGTGCTGCGAAAACCGACGATGAAGCCCGAAGCGGCGAAGTTAGACGCTTACTACAAGTTAGACAATGGGACTGGCAAGATATTGGGCATCTACACACAGGGCAATCTTGGCGCAGCCGAGATCTTCTCCCAATGGCTGAAGCCGTTAGCGGATTTAGGGGTTGCGACGGTGAGCAACCAGAGCAGCGGATCTAGTGACCAGGTGGCATTTAATCGGGCTGGTCTTCTCGGATTCAGTTT
>CAXUCT010000023.1:4611-7694 GCA_964249415.1 uncultured Bryobacteraceae bacterium
GACTACATGAGCCGCACGCATCATTCCAACCTTGACACGTACGAGCATTTGAGTGAACCAGACTTGAAGCAAGCGGCCGTGGTGGAGGCTATCTTTTTGTACAACACAGCGATGAGGGATGGCATGTTGCCGAGGCCAGACATGCCGGTAAACGGGCGTGTCCGGCCGCTGGAGGGTTTGTATCCCGGAGAGGGCGCAAAAGCGGAACCACCGAAGTAGGTTGATGAACATAGCATAAGATCCGCATTGACACCTGTTTCAGGAGTTTCGAAGCGAGGACCAGTCAAGTAAGGTTTCTCACTGTAAGTCATTCCGGGGCCTTCGGGTATCGAGTATGGCGTGATGTCTTCTGGAGGGGTATTTTCATTTCAAGCCCCGTCTGCCCTCCGTCGCGTGTACGTACAGGAGATTGTGATGAACTCCCCCAGTCAGCCATCCCGTGGACTCAGACACAAATTGAATTTCCCGTCAACAGGCGGAAGCGGGAGGGACGACCAGGTTTTCCCGCCGTCTCCCGTAGCGAACATGTGGCCCACGCTCGATGCGGTGCTGCCCGTCTGTGTTAAAAGAACCCAGCCATGCATTGGGTCGAGGAAGCTCATGTGCGCAGTGCCTGCGTAGTTGTCACGTACAAATTTATCGACGCTGAACGGAGATAAGGACCAAGAACTGCCTCCGTCTGTTGTACTTGCAACAGAAATCGTTTGGCCGGCGCCCGTATCTGGGCGATGTGAAATTACCCAAGCCTGGTTCGTTCCCAGAAAATGCGTGGCGTCTATCTGTTCTCCCGGGTTGAGACGCGGACTGATGTCGCTACACTGTTGGCCGGCCGTCTTCGTGAAGAACAGGTTCTTTTCGGTACGCGCCGAACCGCTGTTGGTCGTTAGCATTTGCATGTCGATGATAGGCGCACTCGCGATATTGGGCGTCGCAGCGGTGGACAATGGCGTTTGGATTGACACTTGTTCGGGCAGGTCCGGTGACGAATGCCGGCCACAAGAACAAACCAGCAGTTTGAAGAATGCGGGCACAACTCATGGAACTGCCCTCCTTCTGGTGAGGTGATTACTCTACTCCGAGGAAACTTAGAGCTCAATAGCACTAACTACTAGTGGCGACAACTGAAGGGAATTACGGGATTCCCGCTGCGAGAAGTTAGTGCCTGGTTGTTCGAAAGGGGACACGCCTGCTCTCGGGACATTGTAAGTGGAGTGGCAGCTAGCCCGGAGTGTCCCCGACGGGCTTGGAAAGGCGGTTGAGCAGTTCGATTCTGAGATGGAGGGCCAATTGGCGCGAACTTCGGCCGTGTTCCATACGTAACCTTTTTGAGGACTGCAGGGTGTTTCATTCTTACGAGATCATCAGCTGGGCGTGGGTGGCGGTAGGCATAGCATGGCTCGGCGCCAGCTTGGCGTCCAAACGGACGATTCGAAGGCAGCGGGCGGGCTCTTATTTTGCGCACGTATGTTTGATGCTTCTGGCAGGCCTGTTCATTTCTGGCTCGGTCCCGTGGAAATTTCTCCTGAGCTGGCAGGTAGTCTCGAAATCCGCAGCCAGCGCCGATATCGGGCTCGCGCTAACCTTGACCGGCCTTGCGTTTGCAGTTTGGGCGCGATTCGTGCTGGGTAGGAATTGGAGCGGAACGGTTACGCTCAAGCAGGGTCATGAACTGGTGCGATCGGGGCCGTACAGGATCGTTCGCCACCCTATTTACTCGGGCTTGTTGTTGGCGCTGCTAGGTACCGCCATTGCTCGTGGTGACATCGGGGGGTTTATCGGCGTGGCGATTGCCGCTTTTACTCTTCGCCTTAAATCCTTTACCGAAGAGTCGTTCATGACCGAGCAGTTTGGCCCGCAGTACACCGCGTACAAAGGCGATGTGAAGGCGCTGATCCCGTTAGTGTGGTAGAGCCGCTACCATGCGTGCAAGCTTAATGCGCTTGCGCTTTCGCCGCGACTTGTCCGGTATCCGGCGTGGAGTCCTTCGGACTCTCTTTCATCGCTCGCAGGGCTGCGATGGAGAAGTCGGCGATGTGATTGATGACCTCCTCCATCTGCTCGGGATCAATGGTCCAGTCCGGCCACAGCAGACTGATTAAAGGCCGCCCCTGCACATAGTGAACGGCTTGACCGATGATGCTGTGCGCAGCCAGGCGGGCTTTCTTATGCGTTGGGGGAAGATCGAGCAGGCGGCCGACAATGTCCACAAGGATCATCATTCGCGGACGTACCAAGCGTTCCACAACCGTATTAAAGCCAGCTGTGGGTACGGCCAGTTCGCGAAGCATGATCCTAGTGTAAAAGGCCGGGTGATCACTCCGCGCGAAGTGGCTATAAGTGTTTTTCAGGAAGGTGCGCAGCGCCTCTTCCGGCGGTAGCGACTCCAGTCCGTTTACCGGGCCCGGTACGCCCTCGCTTGCGATTGCAAACTGCAGAGTTGCAGTGTAAAGCGCAAGCTTGTCGCCGAAGTGATAATTCACCGCTGCCACGTTCATCCCCGCTCGAAGGCAGATCTCTCGGATCGTAGCCGAATCGTAACCTACTGCCGAGAAGACCTCGCTGGCAGCCTCAATCAGTATGCGCCGTGGTTTGTCATCGGAACTCGCGACGGTGGCGGGGGTTTGTTCTCTGGCCGGCATGTCAAACAGTTGTTTAAAACACTACCTTAGCATTTGGTGAGGATGGGTGATACCTTCTGGGACAGCCGGAGAGAAACTTCGACAATCCAACACAGGTGAAGCTCAATGTCACGATACGGAAAGAACGCTTATCGCAACCGTCTTTCGGGAAGAGGTAAACGCGCCGCATGGCTAGTCACGGCTGCAATTGCATTCCTCACAGGTTTTGTAATCCAAGGGACAGCGCAAGAGCGGTTTGGCAACCCCAACGAGGAACAAGGGTGGCCCTTCTGGGGCGGAAATCTCCAGAACACGCATGGAAGCGCGTTCGAAAGAAAGATCAACACGGGGAATGCAGCCCTTCTGAAGGAGAAATGGGTGTTTCAAACAGCCGGCAATGTTTCTGCGACGCCGACTGCAGAAGGAGACTCGGTGTATGTGCCGGATTGGGGCGGCTTTCTGTAC
>CAXUCT010000023.1:7704-9090 GCA_964249415.1 uncultured Bryobacteraceae bacterium
AAACAGGCAAGGCGATTTGGAGCCACAAGGTATCCGATTACACCGGCAATGCGGCTTCGTGGTCTAGAAACTCGCCTGCCATTGGGCCGGAGCAGATTGTGTTCGGCGATCAGGCTGCCGGCACGCTCTTGTCGGTGAACAAGAATACAGGCAAGCTGTTGTGGGAGACGACGGTGGATAGTTCCGTACGCGCGCTGATTACCAGCTCGCCCGTGATTGTGGGAAATCGAGTGTACGTGGGCGTTTCCTCGTTGCAGGAATTAATGGCGGTGCAGCCTGGATTTAAGCTTGATTTTCGGGGAAGCGTGGTAGCGGTGGACCTGGAAACGGGAGCCATTCTTTGGCGTACGTACACAGTTCCGGCGGGTTATACGGGCGGGGCAGTCTGGGGCAGCAATCTTGTCGTGGACCAACGGCGTAATTCGATATTCGTAACCACCGGGAATAATTATTCGGTTCCGGAGAGTGTAACGGCATGCCTGGCCGGAGCGGGCACCAGTGTCGCGGCGCAGTCGAACTGCCTCCATCCGGCGGACTACATAGATTCCATTCTTGCGATGGACCTTGAGACAGGCAAGCTGAAGTGGGGCCACCGGCTGGAAGGCTTCGACACGTGGTTGGCGTCTTGCGTTGAGCCCGGTACGGGCGGCACCGCTTGTCCTACGCCGAGCGGACGTGACTATGACTTTGGCTCCGGAGCGAATTTGATCCGGACGGAAGTGAACGGAAAGTTGGTGGAGGCGATTGGCGCGGGGCAGAAGAGCGGTGCCTATTGGGCGCTCAACCCGGACACGGGCGCTGTACTTTGGGAAACGCAAGTGGGCCCGGGTGGTGATCTGGGCGGAATTGAGTTTGGTTCTGCAACGGACAACAAACGCGTATACACAGCGATAAACGATACGAACCGGGTGAGCTACCTACTGCAACCGGAGAATACGCAGTCATGGAATGCCGGCTCGTGGGCAGCGCTTGATGCGGGCACCGGAGCGGTACTGTGGCAGGTTCCGGTGACAGGGGTGAATCCGCTGAATTCGGCGCAGGCGGCGGGTGCGGAAGGGCAAGTGACCGTGGCGAACGGTGTGTTTTATGCAGGTTCTTTGTCGGGGGACATGGTTGCCTTGGACGCCTCGAATGGGAAGCTGCTCTGGAAGTTTTCGAGCGGTGGTTCGGTGGTCTGCGGTCCCTCTATTTTGGATGGAACTCTTTATTGGGGATCTGGTTATTCGATGTTCGGCGCCGGGACGGACAATAACAAGCTGTATGCGTTTTCACTGCCGAACGGGAACAGCGGCGGGAAATGGGGTCGCGGCCGTTAAGTTCGGCTTACATTGCGGGCGGCCAGTCTGGTAGAAAGTTGGATTAAGGTTGGCCGCCGCCGGCTTAGTA
>CAXUCT010000023.1:9100-19994 GCA_964249415.1 uncultured Bryobacteraceae bacterium
TAGTAACATCAGTTTGCTCTTCACCCCGCGAAGAGCATGCGAGCTGTTTCGTAACTGTCGCTTTATTGAAACGTGAGCGTAACGAAGCGTTGCTAGCCTGAACCAGTTAACTCGCTTTCCCGTGGGTTCTGGGGGTCCAACATGGCTAGATGCAAGGTGTTGTGTGTCGTTTTTTTGGGGTATGCGTTGTGTGTGATTTTGGCGCGCGCGCAAGCGGGCCACGGGTCCGTGACGGGAGTTCTGACCGATTCGGCGGGCGGCGTATTGGCGGGCGCCGCAGCAAAGCTGGAGCCAGGCGACGCGCAAGCGGTCTCAACGCGGCAGGGCGTTTTTACGTTTCCGGATGTCGCGCCAGGAACGTACACGCTTCAAGTGTCATTCGTCGGAATGGCTCCTTATACGAGCACGGTTACGGTCACGTCGGGGCAGGCTGCTCATGCCGATGCAGTTCTGCAGGTCGCAGAGCAAAGGCAGGAGGTGATTGTCACCGATGCGCGGCCGCACGGCGAAGCGGAGGCGATTAACCGGGAGCGCACGGCCGAGAATATACTGCAGGTGCTGCCCTCGGAATTGATTACCAGCCTGCCGAATGCGAACGTGGCGGATGCGATTGGGCGGCTGCCGAGCGTAACGCTGGAGCGGGATGAGGGCGAAGGGAAATATGTTCAGATTCGCGGCACGGAACCGCGGTATAGCAATGTAACCATTGATGGCGTGAATGTTCCCTCCCCAGAGGGCGGCGTCCGGCAGATTAAGTTGGACGTGATTCCGTCCGACTTAGTTGAGTCGGTTGAGATTAGTAAGACGTTACTAGCAAATCAAGACGGCGACGCTATTGGCGGCTCGGTTAATCTGCGGACGAGGAGCGCGAGCGATCAGCCGACGATTTCGCTTTTTGGGATCGGCGGGTTTACACCCATTTTCAATACGCGAGGCGTGGATCAGTTTGGGGGAACGATTGGTCAGCGGTTCGGGAAGAAGAAGCGGCTTGGTGTACTGTTTGGCGGAACCTACGATTGGAATGGCCGCGGCATAAATGACTTGGAGCCGGCGCCGACAACGGTCCAGTGCGATCCGGGCAATTGCGGCAAGAATGTAAGCGCAAGCGCACCTTATTTTGGGACGTACAACGGCGAGGATCTGCGGGATTACCGCTACTATCGGACGCGCTTCGGATTTGAGGGAAGTGTCGATTACAGGATTAATGACACTTCGAGCGTATACGCCAGAGGGCTGTATTCCCATTTCGATAACTTTGGTGATCGCTGGGTTTACAGTCCCGCCATCAGCAGCTACACCGCGTCGGCATACCAGGGCGGTTCGGATGGCTCTATCTCGTCCAATGCGCAGATTCGGCGGCCGGTGCAAGTGATCGGCAGCCTTTTGGTGGGTGGCCGTCACGGATGGGGCGCTAACACGTTCACGTGGGAAGCTTCAGCTGCACGCTCCGCGACCGAGGACAAAGGTTACTCGCAGGCTAACTTTGTTCCCACGACGGACTCGGCTTTGAATAATGTTTCCTACGGGGTGAATATTGCAAATCCTTACAGGCCGAAGTTCGTGGTTCAGAATGGAGTGAACGTTTATGACCCTAGCCAGTATGTACTGGCGAGCACGGACGCGCTGGATGTTAATAAGACTTACAGCCCACAGTTGAACTTAGCAGCTGCCGCCTCTTACTCGCGCGGGTATAACTGGGGCGGGCATTTAGGCACATTCGAGCTCGGGGGCAAGTTCCGCAATGCCCACAAATTTCAGGAGTCGAACGATTTGTACTATGACGTGCAAGCCGACACGGTGCCGATGTCAGGCTTCCTTAGCGGCCTAACGGACAAGGGCTATTATGGCGGGAGTTACACCGAGGGGCCCTTTGTCAATTACAGCAAGGTCACTTCCTTTTTCAATTCGAACAGCAATCTATTTTCGTTAGATTCCAAACTAACGCATCAACGGAATGATCCAAACAACTATGACTTGACGGAACGAGTCGCGGCTGGGTACCTGATGAACACGATAGAGTTCGGGAAGTGGCGGCTCTACGCGGGTCTCCGTTTTGAAGGGACGAACGAAAGCGTCCTGGGGAGACACGTGCTGTTTGACGCAGCAGGTAACTTCGCATCCACTACGGCGGCACTGCAGACATCGAGCTACGTGAACCCATTGCCGAGCGCTGAGCTGCGTTATGCGCTCACTCCGGATTCGGATATCCGAGTGGCTTACGGGCGGGGAATTGCGCGGCCGAACTACGGCGACCTGCCGCCTTATTTATCAGTGGATGATTCCAACCATCGCGTAAGCTTAGGTAATCCAAATCTCCAAGCGACCAAAGCGAATGATTACGACATCTTGTATGAGCACTATCTGAATCCGGTTGGGCTCATTCAGGCTGGCTTATTTTACAAAGACATTTCGCAGCCGATCTACTCCATCACGACAAATGTTACTGGTCTTTACGCGCCGGGACCCATCTCGTACCAGCAGACACAACCAGTAAATGGAACAAGCGCCTGGATCGCGGGCTTCGAGGTTTCGCTTCAGCAGCGGCTTTCTTATCTTCCAGGCGTGCTGAATGCGCTGGGTATCTCAGCCAATTACAGCTATACTGATTCGCGCGCAAATGGGTTGGGTACGTTGCTAGGGCGAACGGATCACCCGCATCTGCAGCGACAAGCGCCGAACACTTGGAATGTAAGTCCGACGTACGACAAAGGACGCGTGTCACTTCGAGTGGGCATTGCTTACAATGCGGCCAATATCTTCAGTTATCAATATTCGGACGGTGCGCCGCTGGGGTTGACAGGTCCGAATGGAGATCAATATCTGTATGCGCACTTGCAGGTAGATGCGCAAGCGAGCATTCGCTTGAACCATGGGTTGTCGGCTATTGTGTACGGCCTGAATTTGAATAATGAGGTTTTCGGATTTTACCAGGGCAGCGGTATCTGGCCGATTCAGCGGGAATATTATCAGCCGACATTCGGATTCGGTATGCGGTGGAATCCCCGGACGGAGCGGTTTTAAAAGCGGACGAGAACCCCTGGCGGACGTGTAGTTGGAGGACAAGGACCCGGTACACGTGTTAGTTTCAGTTGCACGGCACAGGAAGATGTTCTAGCGAATCAAAAGACGATCATTGCAAACCAGGAAACGATCACAAGGAATCAGACTAGCTTAGACGAGATTCTGAAAACCAGGCGAGGATTCTAGCGATCCTTCAGAAGTGAAGGCTTTACCACATCGGCAAACGCCAACTCTGCGCCCCTAATGTTGCGATGAATGCACATTGATTATTCGCCTCCTTTGGGTGATGCGGGCGCCGCGGGTTGGGGCGTGTAGCCGATACGCGTACGCGCCACCAAGGGGCCACGGCGCGGAGCTGTAACGCGCAGATGAATAGCGCGGAATTCACCAGTGGACTGCTTGCCGGCGGGCGAGTATCCAATTGTGTACTCGTTGCGGATCACTTGAGCGATCCTCTTGCAGTTGTTAGCGGCTTGTGCAGGTCTTTTGGGCAGGAACGCCTCCCCGCCGGTCACATAGGCAAGCCGCTTCATGAAAGCTGGATTGGTCTCGTCTTCGTACTTGCCAAATAGCCCAATGGTATAAATCACCACGTCAGAGTTGGTGGCGTCGGAAAGGACTTGCTCGACCGTGTGGGTGCTGGCGTTGTCACCCCCGTCGCTTACCAGGATTAGGGCCTTCTTATCCTGCTTCAGCTCGTGTACGTGATTGAGACCGGCTTCGAGGGCATCGTACAGCGCCGTTTTGCCCCCTCCGGCGGTCTGGGGAATTGCCGCCTCCAACTCGCGCGCATTCGCCGAAAACAGCAGCATTCGCGGCAAGCCAAGAGTCACCTGCTCGTTGAAGTTCATGACGAAGAGCTCATCTTTCGGATTGCTGTTGTGGGCAAACGCTTTGGCAGCGGCAACCACGGCAGAATGTTTGCTCTTCATGCTTCCACTGTTGTCGATGATTAATCCAATAGCGACGGGGCTATCGCTATGGCGGAAGAGCTGGACAGATTGCTCCCGATCGTCTTCATATACCTGAAAATTGTTCTGACGGAGTCCTTTGACGAAATTGCCCTTTTTGCTCAATACCGTAGCCTGAAGAACCACCATTTGCACGTTTACCGAGAAGTTGTACTGTGGATCAGCAACCGCGCCCGCGGAACCGGCTGATGTTTGCGCCTGCCCTGGTAACACTGCGTTGAATAGAAAAAGAAGGGAAACTGGGATGACGGATCTCATAAAGAGACTCTTACGTTTACGAGATACAGCCAGCCTGCCGGTCTCGTTGCTCAAGCTTTCTCACCGCCCAGCATCTCACACCCCTTTCCGTTGAATTCCTCGCACTTTTACCGTCGGTCGTTATCTTGTTCCGGCTTTCAATCATGCCGCTAGCTAAGTTGAAGCCGCGCCTCCATACATAACCGGAGGTAGCGAACGACGCAACGGGAGAAAGTTACCGATAAGTTACAGCAGGTAATATTGAATTTTCCGTGTATGTTGGCCCTCGACCGGGTCTTAAACTATGACTTAAGTCATACGGAATAGGGTGTTTCCGCTTAGCACCTGGACAAAGTACGACCTAGGAAAGATTTAATTCGAATGTTCTTGCCTTTAGCCCGCAAGTCGCGCAAACTGTGAATCGTATTGTGCTCCTTAAATCTTAAACACTAGTTTTAATAAGTCTTAACCAACTACGAATCACAACTAAGTGAGTATGTAGATGATCGCGCCCTGCCTTTCGCTCAGAACTGAAGCTTCAGTGCTGAACGCCACTTCGCCATCTTCAGTCTGCATTCTTAATGCTTCTAATCCAGGAAAGCACTTCGAATCGGGCAGCGTAAGCAACACAGAATTGTTACGCAGATCAGTTGAACAGATAAGAAGCAATAGGAGAGAACCACGTGCTTAAACGAGAACTTGTTGCTGCCGTCATGGTCACCATGATGGCTGCGACTCCAGCAGCATTTGCTGCTAATCACCGCGAGGCGCCCATTACGGCTTTGGATCGCCTGGCTGACATCACCGACTATTTTTCGTTCGTCAGTTATGACGATCCGACTAAGGTCACATTTATTCTCGATGTCGATCCGCTATTGGATCCGGCGAACGGACCGAACTACTTTCCGTTCGATCCAAACATTCTCTACGAGATCAAGATCGACAACGACAATGATGCGGACGCAGATATCATCTTCCAGTTTCGGTTTCAAACCGAAATCCGCCCGCCTGCCACTCTCCCCGCAAATATAGCGGCGGGCATTTACACCACACCGATCGGGATTACGCCACTTATTCCCGGCAGCACCACTGGCCGCTCTTCGATCACTGGTCCTAATCCAGGAACGCCGATTGTGCCTCTTCCAGTCACAGCGCTCGACGGGCCCGGTTCGGAAGGTATCACCATCCGACAGACTTACACCGTGACGATGTTGGTCGATAATGAGCAGGGTGGCTACACGACAACCCAGCTCGGCGGAAATCAGAAGTTGTTTGCGCTGCCCTCGAACAATGGTCCTCGGACAATTCCCAACTTTCCCGCGCTTGCCAGTCAAGCGATCTACAATCTAGGCAACGGCATTCGAGTATTTGCCGGAACCGTTGACGACCCCTTCTATATTGACTTAGGAGCGGCTTTCGACACGCTTAATCTGCGCGCGGCAGGAATCGTACTAGGTCCTGCTACGGACGCTGATGATCATACAAATTTAAATTCTGACAACGTCTCCGGTTACAACGTCAACTCGCTAGCAATCGAAGTGCCCATCACCATGGTGACTCGCACTCACAACCTGGAGCCCGCTACCAGCAAGGCGGCTACTATCGGCAGCTGGGGCACTACCTCGCGGCCGATGACCACGATCCGCAACTCGCCTAATCCTGCGACTTACTCCGGTCCATACCGCCAAGTGCAGCGCATGGGAAATCCGTTAATCAACGAACTCTATGTAGGTAACGGATCGAAAGACTTCTTCAGCATGAGCCAGCCGATGAACGATGTGCAGTTTGCCAACTTCTTCGCTGATCCGTATTACCCTCGTGAGATCAATGCGACCGTTCCGGTTGTCCTTATTCCGAATCCGCCACGTCTTGACTTGGCCCCGCTCTTCTTGTATTTACCACCAATTGCGGCTCCCGGGACCCCTACCGGCCCCATCGCGGATCTGCTCCGGCTCAACACCGGTGTTCCGCCTACGCCGCTAGCACTCCGCACTCGCCTTGGTTTGGTGGGCAGCGCCGGAGGTTTACGGAAAGATCCGGCTGGCTGGCCGAACGGTCGTCGCATCAGTGATGATGTTCTGGACCTCTTTACCCGCATTGCCGTAGGCGTTTGGAACCCGGCGTTCGCAAACCCTATCAACCTGACACTGGGCGATGGAGTGAATACCAACGACGTACCGGAGTTTGAGACCTTCCCCTACCTGGGTCTTTCACAGAGCGGGCGCAACAGCCGCCACCTTGATCCAGGCGAACTTGGCTGCAGCATGGGTTTGGGTGCTCCCTGCACGCCGCCCGATAATCAGCCGTAAACAGAACTAAAATTACCCGGGTGGCATGGAACGCCATGCCACCCGTTTTTTGATTTACAATACAAACTCAAATGATTTCCCGCCTATTCGTTGCTGCTCTGTGCTGCACCTTCTCGATTTCTGCTCAACCTTCGGCTCCGTCGCCCACTGCGGCTCAGATGAATCAAGCCGCGGCCGAAACTGCAATCCAAAAAAACCCGAAGAACGCGGAGAGTTACAACGCGTTAGCTCTGGCCTTCGTTCAGCGGGCTCTCGAAACATCTGATGCGAAATACTACACCCAAGCGGAACAGGCGCTCGCGACCTCTCTACGGTTGGCCCCGGACAATTTTGGCGGCCAGAAAATTCGCGTACAGATCCTGCTGGGCCGGTGCGAATACGTTCAAGCGTTAGCGTTGGCTAAGACCTTGAACAAGCGTGTACCCGACGATGTCCCAGTGTACGGACTCGTCGCCGATACTGATATCGAATTAGGCGATTACAAGGAAGCCGAAGACCGGGCGCAGTGGATGCTAAACCTTCGTCCTCCCAGTCAATACAGTCTTTTGCCTGCCGCCCGGTTACGGGAACTGTTTGGCGATGGGGATGGTTCTTTGGCGTTCTTAACGGACGCGCTACAAATGACCAGTTCGCGCGATGCACAGGAACGAGCCCATATTCTGGTGGAAATCGCCCGCTTGTCGTTGGCTGCCGGAAAGTTGGATGTGGCGGACAAAGTTCTAAATCAGACGCTCACTGAGTTCCCTGGATACCACCCCGCTCTCGCCGGCCTGGCACGAGTGCGCTTCGCCCAGCAAAAGTATCCCGAGTCGGTAGAGTTGTGGCGGCAGGAGTGCCATGCTCTACCCCAAAGATTAGACAACTACTATGGATTGGCACAGGCTCTGGACCAAGGGGGCTATAAAGAAGAAGCTGCAGCCGCTTACGCCGATTTTGAACAAAAAGCGCGAAGCCGGATGTCCAGCCCAGATAACGACAATCGCGATCTAGTGTTTTACTACGTCGATCACGCTCGAAAGCCGGCGGATGCGCTCCGGGTAGCGCGGCAGGAGATCTCATGGCGTCACGACGTGCGCACGCTGGACGCCTACGCTTGGGCGCTTTATGCAGATGGCAAATACGCGGAAGCCCGCAAGCAAATGGAAACGGCTCTCGCCGTCGGTATCCGGGATTCGGAAATGCTGTATCACGCGGGCGCCATACGATCCGAAATGCACGACACCGCAGCGGCGGCTAACTATTGGCAAGAGGCGCTGGTTGTGAACCCTCGCTGTGAGCTTGCACGCAAGGCGCTTTCGCAGGCGGACTCAGTAGCCCAACTTCCATCCAAGTAAACCATCGCCCGGCGATTACCGAACTAGAATGGCGCACGTAGTCTTAACTGTGAATTGGAACTAGATGGCACTGAAATCGTTATTAAGGATTGCTCGTTCTCTAATCCTAGTTTTGCCGGTGATTGAAGTTCTGCATGGTCATCCCATGGGGAACTTCAGCGTCAACCATTACGCGCGCTTCGATTTCGGAGCTCAGCAGACGAAGCTAACCTACGTCCTGGATCTGGCGGAGATTCCGACACTCGAACTTCTTCAGCAGTTGAAGGTCCCAGCCGCTAATGGCGCCTCACTCGAATCCACCGTGGGAGAGCAAGCGCGTGAATGGCTGAAGCAATTACATGTTTCCGAGAACGGCGCGGCTGTACCAGTGCGCCTGGAAAGAGTGAACGCCCATGTAATGGACGGGGCGGGTGGTCTGCAGGTTTTACGCGTGGAGATTACGGCGCAGATTCCGTCCCGCACCGGCACTCTGCAATATGAGGACGGCAACTATCCGGAACGCACGGGCTGGAAGGAAATCGTAATCGACGCGGGCAAGGGAGCGGCCATCTCGCAGTCTTCTCAAGGCAGCGATGACCGCTCACACGCGCTTACCGTATACCCGCCGAACGAAATCGCGGCGCCGCCTCAGGATGTTCGCTCGTCCGTCAGGTGGTCTGTTTTGCCGTCTGCTGTACCCACTGCCGCGCAGCCGACGCCTGTCGTCGCCGCACATGTACAGCGGGCGCCTCAACCCTCGCCCATTCCTACCGTCGTGGTCCCGGCTGTTTCAAACTCCACGCCGGTCGTCGCACCCCCCAAGCCATTCAGTCAGCAGCAACAGCAACCGATGGGGACGGTGGTGCGCGGCGATTATCTTTCACGCATGTTGCGTAACCGCGAAATTCCGCTTCGTTTAGCTCTGATTGGCGTGCTATTTGCGTTTTGTTTAGGCGCTATGCACGCATTCTCGCCCGGGCACGGGAAAACTATCGTGGCGGCGTACCTAGTAGGAACGCGCGGCACGTTGAAACACGCCCTATTTTTGGGCGGCATGGTGACGTTCACACACACCATCAGCGTGTTCGCCCTGGGTTTAGGAGTGCTTTTCTTCCAGCAGTACATTGTGCCAGAGCAAATCATTCCGGTTCTTGGTGTGGCGTCCGGACTCTCGATTGTGATTATCGGAGGCTTGCTGTTGTATCAGCGCACCAAGACTCTCGCCGAGGGAGGGTCTGGGCAGCAGCATGAACATTCACACGCTGATGGGCACGATCATTCTCACGATCATGATCACGCCGAGGTCCTTGAACCAGTTCACAGCCACGCGCACGCATCGGAACCCCACACTCATGCGTATGGCAGCTCGTTCGTCCATGACCATTCTCATAGTAACCTAGGCGCGCCTAACCATGCTTCCCATCAACATGAGCATGGCCCCACGCATATGCATGTACACTCGCACGGCGGCAAAGCGCACAGCCATATGCCGGATGGAAAGATTTCGATGGGCAGCCTGATTGCGCTGGGTGTCAGCGGTGGTCTGGTTCCCTGCCCCTCTGCACTTATTCTGCTATTGAGCGCGATCGCGCTGGGACGCACCGGACTAGGTTTGGTTCTCCTTATTGGCTTCAGCGCGGGATTGGCGCTTGTGTTGATGGGAATTGGGGGCGTAGTCATCTACGCCAAGCAGTTGCTTCCTCAAGGGAAGGGATTGCGAGCGAACCCTGTCTTTCGCTACGTCCCGGTGTTCTCAGCAGTGGTGGTGATTGTTCTTGGGCTTATGATGACGGGCGTGTCGATGGGCTGGATCACGCCTCGGCTCGCCATTTAAGCGCGGTTGGAGCCGGCAAGGAATCAGCGGGGCTTGTCGGCTGCGCTATCGTCCAACTTCTGTAACTCGGCCTTCAGAATGGGCGCATAGCGAAAATCAAGCGCCGGGTTTAACGTAATCGCTTTTTCTAGGTACGACCGCCCATCATTTTTTGATCCGGCGGCCGAAGCGATTATGCCCGCGTGGTAGTAAAGCAGGGGATCGGGCGTATGGTGGACGAGTGCTTTGACGCGCGCCTCGCGCGCTTCGGCGACGCGCTGGTTTTTTAACAGGGCCCAGCTCAGCGCATCCCAGGTGTAGACGTCATTGCGCACTGCGAACTCGGCCTGCGCTAATTCCAAAGCGCGCGGCAGATTGCGCCCGGTATCTGCATAGATAATCACCAGGGCGCGATTGGCGGTCTCGCCGTTAGAGGCCATCAATCTGTCCACCGCATCCACCAGCACGCGCTCGCGCGCCGCCGCCTCCGTCTTGCCGGTTTTGGCATACAGCGCCTCCAGCAAAGCGGCATACTGCGGGAACGGTACCGCCGCCTCTGCTTGCTGAAGGCTCTGAATCGCTCCAGACCAATCCCCGCGCGCTGCTTGCAAGCTTCCTAAGCCCGCGTGTGCCCGATGGTATCCACCAAACGCCTGCAGAGCGCCCCGGTAGGCCTGCTCAGCATCGGCAACCCGTCCCGCTTTAGACAACAGGTCGCCCATTTCTGTCAGAACCCAAGCCTCATTCTCGGGGGACGGGCTTCCCGCGGCCACGGCCTGAGCCATCCATGCCAAGGCGCCCGGCATATCGCCCATGATGAACTGGTGAAAAGCGAGCCGGTTGTAACTGAATAAGTTGCCTCCCAGCGAGGCCATGCGCTCATAAATCTGCCCGGCTTCGTCGCACTTGCCCATCTCCATAAAAGCGTCGCCCAATAATCCGAGCATGCCGGTATCGGCGGGGTTCGCTTTCAACAGGAGCTGCGCATTTTCGGCGGCTTGTGGGAAGTCATGCTTATGCATGTCGATCTCGATAGAAAGCCGGCGCGCTTCGTAGGACTCGGGGTCCGCGCGCAATACGGATTCGTCCAGTGCGGCGGCGCGGCGCAAGTACACAAAATCAGTCGTCTCGCGCATCTTTTGCAGAAACGCAGAGCCTAGCGCTAGCTGCAATTGCGCGTTGTTCGGCGCGGCCTTCGGCCTCGAGGCGTTCGCGCTCCATGCGAACCTC
>CAXUCT010000024.1:0-8179 GCA_964249415.1 uncultured Bryobacteraceae bacterium
GCCTTGAGCCTGTATGCTTGGCATGGCCGTCATCACATTGCGCAGATTACCGCTCTGCGAGAACGCGAGGGTTGGTAAGGGCTCTTTTGCGAGTAGCGCGCTCTCAACGGCGCGAGCGCTGGGCCCGCTGCTTGGCTGGTTTCTCTTCTGGAGTGGCACTCAGGTTGTGCGCGGAATTAACGAGCGCCAGATGCGAGAAGGCCTGCGGAAAATTGCCGAGCTGGCGCCCCTCTTTGGGGTCGTATTCCTCCGATAGTAAACCTACGTCGTTGCGCACGGCGAGCAGGCGGTCGAATAGCGCCCGTGCTTCGTCCAGGCGGTGCTGTAGAACATAGTTGTCGACCAGCCAGAAGCTGCAGGCGAGGAAAACCCCTTCATCTCCGGAAAGGCCGTCAACAGACTTTTGAGTGTTGTACCGCGCAACGAAGCCGTCATTCATCAGCCCTTTCTCGATAGCAGCGACGGTGCCCTTGATACGTGGATCTTCAGGCGGAAGAAAACCGACCAGCGGCAACATCAATAGGCTGGCGTCAAGCTCTTTGCCGCCGAAATACTGAACGAACGAGTTGAGCTCTTTGCTGAACCCGAACCGGCAGACTTCGTCATGAATATCGGCGCGCAATTTAATCCAGCGATCCAGCGGTCCTTCCTCATGGAACTCCTGCATGGTGCGGACGGCGCGATCCACGCCTACCCAAGCCATCACTTTCGAATGGACGAAGTGACGGCGCTTGCCGCGGATCTCCCAAATGCCATCGTCCGGCTTCATCCAGATGTTTTCGAGATGGCCGACAAGCGCACGTTCGAGATTCCAACCTGCTTCAAGCTTCTGTAAACCTTTGCGGCGCGCCTGATAAAAGGAATCGAGAACCTCACCGTAGACGTCGAGCTGCAACTGCTCGGATGCGGCGTTGCCGATCCGCACGGGTTGCGAGCCCTCATAGCCTGGAAGCTCCGGCAGCTCAAACTCCGTGAGGCGACGTTCCCCTGCGACACCGTACATGATTTGCATCTGTTCTGGACTTCCGGCGACCGCGCGGAGAAGCCAGTCTCGCCACGCCTTCGCTTCATCGGTGAACCCGGCCTCCATCAAAGCGTACAGCGTAAAGGTGGAGTCACGCAGCCAGCAATAGCGGTAATCCCAATTGCGCTCGCCGCCGATTTCCTCGGGCAATGAGGTGGTTGCGGCAGCCACAATTCCACCGGTTCGGTGATGGGTAAGCGCCTTTAGTGTGATCAGCGAGCGCAGGACGGCTTCGCCGTAAGGTTCTTTACCCTGGTGTTTAGCCGACCATTTTTCCCAAGAACGCGTGACGTCGTTGATGGCGGTTTCCGCATCCAGAGGCGGCGGGTGGGGCCCGAAGGAATATGACCATGTGAGCACGAAGGGAACTGTCCTTCCCTCCTCTACCGTGAAATCGGCGCGCGTCTTCAGATCTTCGCCACGTAATTCGATAGGCGTGGCAAAGGTGATCTGGTCGGCGCCCGCGACCGCGCGCAGCCGTCCATCTTCCGTGCGGCTGACCCATGGAATCACGGTGCCGTATTCAAACCGAAGGGCTAGTTCCATTCGCATTCCCACACGGCCACGAAGGCCACGAACCAGGCGGATCACATCCTGGTGATCGCCCCGGCGGTCCATGCAATCGATGATTACGACGGTACCCTCGCTGGTAGAAAACTCTGTTTCTAAGACAAGCGTGCCTTGCCGGTAACGGCGCGTAACCGAGGGACGCTCGGCCTTGGGCGCTATCGTCCAATGTCCATTCTCTTCTGAACCAAGCAGAGCGGCAAAGCAAGCGGCGGAATCGAAGCGCGGGAATCCTAGCCAATCGATGGAACCGTTTCGCCCAACTAAGCCGCAGGTCGCATTGTTGCCAATAAGAGCGTAATCTTCAATAAGCTGTGTCATGACCGGAGAATAATGGTGCCCGTCGTTTGGCTTCCCTCAATTCAGTTTTCGGAGAACTCGATGACAACCTTGATGTCGTCGGGCTTGCGTTCAAGTGCTTGCTGCCAGTTACCCGAACGCTCCTTGCGCGAAATAAGCCGCGAAAGCCATTTGCGATCGGCTTGGCAAAGAGCCTTCTCGGCCATTTCCCAATGCCTGCGGTTGGCGTTGACCGATCCAAAAATCACGCTATTCTCCAGCACCATGGTGCGATTGATAGTTCCAAGGTCAAGCTCCACTTGCTGATGACGCGATGAGACTCCGGTCAGGCAGAGTATGCCGTCGTTTCCCAGGTGAGTGATAGCTTCGCCGATCACGGAGGCGACGCCCGTGCACTCAATGATCACGTCCGGACCGAAACCGATGTCCTGCACCGGACCGGTGTGGTACTTGCCGCCTAACTGGCGGACCAATTCCGGCTTTGGACCATCCGTCACGCGGTCCAGCACATGCACCTCAAGCCCGCGCTGCGCTCCCATCAGGGCTGCAAGTAGGCCGATAGGGCCAGCGCCCGTCACCAGCAAAGTCTTCGGCTCCCACTCAGCGCGTTCCCCGATGCGCGTGATATGGTCCCAAGCTTTGGCCAGCACGCTAGCGGGCTCCATGAGCACTCCCACTTCTCTTAGGACGGGGTCTAGTTTGACCGCGAACTCGGGCTCAATTCTCCAAAAGTCAGAGCCGAAACCGTTGCGCTCTTTAATACCGCGCTCGGTATATTTGCCGTTGCGGCACATGTCCCACTCGCCGACGGCGCACGCCACGCAAGGAACGGGATCCGGCCTGCGTACTATTCCGACAACAAGATCGCCTTTTTGGAATCCGCTGTTGCCGGGAGCTCTCTCCACTCTTCCGAGCGACTCATGCCCGATCACCAGATGGTCGCTTCCTGGAGGAGCCCAGCCGTATTCAGCCGAAATGAGCTCAAAATCGGTTCCGCAGATGCCAAGGTCAAGCGCCCGAACCAGAATGGCGCCGTCGGAGAGGGAAGGCTCTGGAACATCTTGCAGAGCGGCTGAGTTAGCTTTGCCGGGAATGATTGTGAGGGCTTTCATTTAACCTATTCAGGCGCCAAGGGAGCGGGCGATTTTCCGCAAGCCGTGGCTTTTTGCTTTCGTATTCAGAACTTACAAGTCGTAGACGGGGGTAAGGAGATTTGGTGACAAACACGCCTCTGCTGCCCCGAGCGGCCATTTTTAGCCAAGCATACACAATAGAGACATGACTGGTTCACAGCGCACAGAATCGGACAGCATGGGCGCGATCGAGGTCCCGTCGGACCGCTATTGGGGCGCCCAGACCCAAAGATCGCTTCATCATTTTGACATTGGACAAGACGTCATGTCCCCGGAACTGATTCGGGCTTTCGGCGTGTTGAAGAAATCCGCCGCGCTAGTGAATCACGACCTCGGCAAGCTGGACGTCGAGAAGACGCGCCTAATCACCGAAGCCGCGGAGGAAGTGATCTCGGGCCGTTTAAACGATCATTTTCCTCTGCGTATCTGGCAGACGGGAAGCGGCACCCAAACCAACATGAACGCCAACGAAGTGATCTCGAACCGGGCCATCGAACTGGCGGGCGGCGTAATGGGAAGCAAGAAACCGGTGCATCCTAATGATGACGTAAACCTCTCCCAATCTTCTAACGATACGTTTCCTACCGCCATGCACATTGCGGCCGCCGGGCAATTGGAGGGTAAACTGATTCCCGCCGTACGAGAGCTACGCGATGCGTTAGATGCCAAAGCGCGAGAATTCGCCGATGTAGTGAAGATTGGCCGCACTCATCTGCAGGATGCGACTCCGCTCACGGTGGGACAGGAGATGTCGGGTTGGGTTTCACTTCTTGATCGCGATGTGGAGCGTCTCCAACAGGCGCTGGATGGACTCTTCGATCTTGCCATCGGCGGTACTGCCGTAGGGACAGGCTTAAATGCACATCCGGAATTCGGTGAACGGGCGGCGGCTAAGATAGGCGAACTCACTCAACTGCCCTTCCGATCTCATCCCAATAAGTTCGCGGCGCTTTCGGCGCACGACGAATTAGTAGCCGCCAGCGGCGCTCTCAAGACCTTAGCAGTGTCCTTGATGAAGATCGCCAACGACGTGCGATGGCTTGCCTCTGGGCCTCGCTGCGGATTGGGAGAGATCACCATTCCGGAGAACGAACCCGGTTCCTCCATCATGCCTGGCAAAGTGAACCCCACGCAATGCGAAGCCATCACCATGGTGGCTGCACAGGTAATGGGCAATGACGTGGCAATTGGCTTCGGCGGGTCACAAGGGAACTTCGAGCTGAATGTTTTCAAACCGGTGATCATCCATAATTTCCTGCATTCTGTCCGCTTACTCGCGGACGCTTGCCGGAGCTTCACCCGGCATTGCGCCACGGGAATCGAACTGAACCGCGATCAGATTGAACATTACGTTCAAAATTCGTTGATGCTGGTGACCGCTTTAAGTCCGATCGTCGGCTACGACAAAGCTGCGAAAATCGCGCACACCGCGCACGTAGATGGATCGAGCCTGAAAGAGGCAGCGGTGAAGCTAGGCTACCTCAGCGCTGAAGATTTTGACCGATGGGTGAACCCCGTGAACATGACGCGGCCGTTGCCCTGAATAGGCCGTTCTGCTGTTGCTTGCAAACCGCTGAGAAATCGCCCCGCTCCGAGGCACAACACTGATGCAGCGTTTGAATGCAAGGGTGATGGATCCCCGTGTTGAGGGCAGCTTAGCGGAATACGTCTTACTGAACATAGAAAGCGGTTTGAAGATCGCCACGCGTGTTCGCATTGCGGGAGACAGTGGCGCCAGACGGCGTGGACTATTGAGCCTACACGATCTTGACGAGGGGTCAGGTCTGTGGATCATGCCTTGTGAAGCCATCCACACCTTCGGCATGAAGATGGCGATTGATGTTCTGTTTTTGGATCGCAATTTGCGAGTGAAGAAACTGCTGACCGGCTTGCCACCACGGCGGATCGCTGTCTGCCTTGTCGCTTCTTCCGTAGTGGAGCTGAAACCCGGAGCTATCTCGCGAGCAAACACGAAAACTGGAGATCGTCTCTCGGTGCGGCCGGTAGGGGAAGACCACAGCAGAGATGCCGTGTAGTTGATGAGTTTTGATTCCCCCATGCCTCTCTCCTTGAAGGTCGCGCTGGTTTTGATTGTCCTGTCTGCCGGTGTGTACGACCTGAGATTTCGGCGCATTCCAAACTGGATCAGCTTTAGCGGCATTGTCCTCGGAGTAGGAGGCAACACGCTGCTCTTCGGCTCGCATGGACTGGGGAAAGCCGCGCTGGGCGTATTGTGTGCGGCCGGGATCTACCTCCCGTTGTATTTGGTTCGCGGGATGGGTGCAGGTGACGTCAAACTCATGGCTGCCGTCGGTTCCTTGGCAGGGCCTCAGGACTGGCTTGAGATCTTTGTCGCCACCGCCATCATTGGTGGCATCGTTTCGCTTGTGGTGGTTGCCAGTAAAGGCCGATTAGCCCAGACGCTCGGCAACGTGGGCCTGATTGCGTCCCAGCTGCTGCAGTTGCGCCTGCCTTCCCGGGTTGATACCCGGCTGGATGTTCGCCACCGGGACTCCATACGGCTTCCTCATGGCGCGGCCATCGCCAGCGGCTGCATGGTTTACCTGATCTTCAATGCCGGGCGGTAGCCTAGCCTTCCGGTAATACGTAAGCAGGATTCCCCACCGTTCTGCGTACTGGCTAATGAAACTCTTCCCCACAGTCGATTAGAGACCGTAGACGGTACTCAATCGCAAGTGGGATACATGCAAGCCAGCATAGCGGAGTCGTGGCAGGTGCCTGAAACGGAGAATACCCCGTGGCTGGTGCATCTTCTGCCATCGCTTACAGATCTGGCATTCCTACTGCCCTTGTTCCTTATCTTCTTCATCTTGCCGGGTTCGCGGTTCTTACTTTCAGACGGCGACACGGGCTGGCACATCCGCACCGGCGAGTGGATACTGGCGCACGGAGCGGTCCCCAAGACCGATCTCTTCTCCTTTACCAAGCCGCACGAGAGCTGGTTTGCCTGGGAGTGGGGCGCTGATGTGGCGCTCGCGGTCGTTCACCAGGCGACTGGTCTCTCCGGAGTGGCTTTTGCCACGGTTATTTTGTTGGGGCTGATCTCGGCACTGCTGTTTAGGCTGGTTCGCAACGCCTGCGGCAACGATGTACTCGCCTTTATATTTATGTCGGCCGCCGTTTGTGGCTCGGTAACCCACTGGTTGGCGCGTCCTCATCTTTTTAGCTGGTTCTTCGCGCTGGGGTTTTCGCACGCTCTGCTCGCAGCCGAACGAGGTAATAAGAAGCCGCTGTTTTGGCTCCCTTTTTCGATGCTGCTGTGGACAAATCTGCACGGCGGCTTTTTCATCGGCATTGCACTCTTGCTGGCAAGCGCTGCGGGCGCGACCATCCAAACTTTGAAGCGGAACCGCAATGTGACACTCGATGCGTATTATTCTGCACGCCCCTATCTGCTCTGTGCTTTGGTTTGTAGCGCTGTGACTTTCATCAATCCGTATGGATGGCATCTCCATCAGCACATTGCCGCGTATTTGGGTGATACCAGGCTGTTGGACAACATCCAGGAATACCAATCGTTCAATTTCCGCCAGCCCTGTGCACTGTTCTTTGAAGGCATGCTGATCCTAGGGATAGCATCTGCCTTCTGGTGTTGGAAAAACGAGAAGATAACTGCCGCGGTTACGGTTCTCCTGTGGGCTCACCTGGCCCTTGTTTCGGTTCGGAATTTCCCCATTTTCCTCTTGCTCGCAGCCCCTTGGGTGGCGTGCCTGTCGCAGGATGTACTTCATGGCGTAAGATCGTTTCCATCGCTCAACAGAATCAGCCGGGCCCTCCGGGAAGTAACCAAAGATCTTCAACCCATCGAGCGCATCGAGCGCTGGCACCTTGCTTCGGGTGTTGCGGTGCTGTTCTTGGCCTTTGCTTTCGCTTCGACTCGGCCCGGTTTTGAAGGTCAGTTCAATCCCAAAAGCTTTCCGTTGGCGGCTTTACCAGCACTACGCGCCGCAGGTACGTCCCGGCTATTTACCTCTGATCAATGGGCTGACTATTTGATCTATCGCTTCTTCCCGGCGCAACGCGTGTTCATGGACGGACGATCTGATTTCTACGGCTACGATTTCGTGACTAAGTACCAGCACATCATGAATGCGCGATATGACTGGGAACAGGATTTGAAGGAGTTTTCAATCGACGCAGTGATGGTGAAACCGGATCTTCCCATCGCCAGTGTCTTGAAGCAATCTCCTCGTTGGCAGACGATCTTCGACGACGGTTCGGTCATCTTGTTTCGAGCAAAAGGCCCGTCTGCCGGCCGTAAGGAGAATCTCGCTCAGACGATCAAAGAAGGCATAGGGGGTTCACACCACGCAGTTCAGATCTCGAGAAATAACGAACTTGGTTCCATTCCCAAAACTAACGAAAGGAGAAGCTTATGATTACATCGGTTTTACAAGCGTTCTGGCAGGAAGAGGACGGCCAAGATCTGGTCGAATACTCGCTGTTGCTGGCATTCATCGCCTTGGCTGCCGTCGCCTTATTGAGCGGCATTGGTACGAATATCAAAGGAATTTGGACAAGCATTAGCTGCAATGTTGCCAGTGCAAACACCACGGCCTCGTAGTACATAGATGAGCCAGAAGTTCCAGAGAGCCGTCGATAGCCATTCGCGGCTCTCACCTTCTGCTGTGCGTGTTCATGTTTCATGTACCCTTCCGGTGCGCGTATCGTACCGGAGCAAAATCAACAGGATTTCAGAAAGTAAGTTTAGACTCCCATGAATCGACGTTTAGCGGCTGTATTTGCGTTCGCACTTGTGGTCGCGTTCATTGCCAGTTTTGCGGTTTACCGCCTAGTGGTGGCGCAGGGCCGGAATCAGGTTCGGACCGTCGTGACCAGTCAGTTGGTGGTGGCGGCCCACGATCTGCAGGTTGGCGAGCTCATTCATGACTCAGACCTGACGCAAATCGCGTGGGCAGGCCCGGTTCCCGAGAACTCCATTAAGAGCCGGCAGGATGCTGCCGGACGCGGTGTCGTTGCCACGATTTACCAAGACGAACCCCTTCTGGAAAAACGGCTGGCCCCGAAGGGCGCCGGGGCCGGTCTGGCGTCAACCATTCCGGTCGGCCTGCGTGCCGTGGCGCTGCGAGTGAATGATGTAGTCGGCCTGGCTGGTTTCGTCTTGCCAGGCATG